>NZ_WMEU01000001.1:1200456-1500570 GCF_009856295.1 Pontibacillus yanchengensis
GCGAATGTTGTATATTCACTACCAAAATCACGAGCAATTAACTGATACAGTCCAACTGCAAGTGTGTACTGTTCTGGAGTACGTAGTAGTACTTTTGCCAGAATAAAATCTGTGAATGGAATGATAAATGTGAATACGGAAACAACCGCAACCATTGGTTTAGCGAGAGGCATGATAATTTGCCAAAAGATTCGTAAATGTCCTGCTCCATCCATTCGAGCACTTTCATCTAATTCTCTTGGAATCGAGTCTAAGTACCCTTTCATTAGCCAAGTGTTCATTGGAATTGCTCCACCCACATAGATTAGAATTAATCCTAAGTGTGTATCAACAAGTCCTGTCACACGTGCCAATACGAAAATCGCAATTAGTGCTGCGAAGTTCGGAATCATTTGCAAAATTAAGAAGATTACTAGGCCATTTTTACGCCCCCAGAAACGATATCTAGAGAATGCATACGCCATTAAACTTACGACTAAAACGGATGCTGCCATTGTAATAAGGCAGACTTTTAACGTATTCCAATACCAGAGTAAATAATTACTTTCCTCCATATTAAAAATGTGTGCGTAGTGACCCCATGTTGTTTTCTCTGGTAATAAGGAGAAACTCCCCATAGAAGAACCAGGCGTTATAGAAGCCCCAAATACCCACAAGATTGGGTACAAAATAATGACGAACATGAAAGCAATAACTGCATAACTAAGCGTTAGACGGACGATTTTGTTTGTTTTAATATCCATATTACATCATATCCTCTTCTTGGAATGATTTCGTTCTTCTGAACTGCCAAACAGCAACTGCGATTACAAAAGCAGACATGATTAACGTGATGGCAGCTGCAATACCATATTGCTGAGAGGTCATCGTTAAGTTATAAATCCATGAGATTAAAATGTCTGTACCGCCAGCTTTCTGACCAGAAACTGGTGGTCCTCCTCCATTAAATAGGAAGATTACGTTAAAGTTGTTAAAGTTAAATGTGTACTGTGTAATTAAGATTGGTGCGATGGAGAACATAATCAGCGGGAAGGTAATATTTCGAAACTTTTGTAAAGCTGATGCCCCATCCACTACTGCTGCTTCATACAATTCTTCCGGAATAGCTTGCAAGACGCCTGTAACCATTACAAAGATGAACGGAAAGCCAAGCCATGTTTGAATCATGATCAGAGCTAATCTTGACCAGAATGGCTCTGTCATCCATGGGATTTCAACTCCAATGGTGGATGCTAAAATCTCGTTGATGGAACCGAAGTCCTGGTTGAACATTCCTGAGAAAATCAAGATGGAAACAAATGCTGGAACTGCCCATGGTAAAATAAATACTGTACGAATAATCGCTTTTCCTTTTAATTCCTTTTGGTTTACGATAACTGCGAGGAATACACCTAATGCAATCTGACACGTAGTTGCTCCGAAGGTCCAAACTAGGGTCCAGGCAAATACGTTGAAGAAAGTGGAACGCCACATTTCTAGCGTAAATAGTTTCTTGAAGTTTTCAAATCCTACCCAATCCATTAAACTAGCGGGCCACTGGTGGAATAAATCATAGTTTGTAAACGCAATGGTAAATACAAATATAATTGGTGTTATGACGACAAATACAAGTAAGAAAAAACCTGGTGATAGGATCAAGTATGGGAAACCATTATCGATTAAATTGCGATATTGTTCGCGCATGGAATTTAATCGATGTCCTAAATCACGTTTCTGACCATTTTTGTATGCATCCCTTAATACGATAAACACAAAAATAGCGGCGAAAAACAATAGCAATATGGAAATGATTCCATTCACAAGTAAAAAGATCGAATTATCACGTGGTAACGTCGTTCCTAGTGTGAATAATCCCCAAATACCTATGTCTAAGAAATCCCAGAATACAGTAAGGAATGATGCCGCTAAAATCAAAAAGCCTATTCCCTTAATAAATTGGCGGTTATACATTTGCCCTAGTCCCGGAATGAAGGATAGGAACATAGCTATTTTTCGATGATTAGATTGATAACCCGTATTGATTTCTTTGTTATCTTCATATTCCAGTTTCATGAAGGGTATCCCCTTTCTCTATATCTCTATTAAGTAAAAAGAAGTAACTTGATGAGTATTATAGAAAAATGGAGGCAGCATCCATATAGGATACCGCCTGCCTATTCTTTTCCATACTATCTTAGTAGTTCGCCTCGATTTGCTGCTTAATTACGTTAACAGCATCATCAAGTGCTTTTTGAGCATCTGTTTTATCTGTAGCTACAGACTGAACAGCTGTTTTCATTGGATCCCAAACTTCTGCCATTTCTGGGATAACCGGCATTGCTACAGCATTTTTGGATTGTTCCATTACAGCAGCCGCACCTGGGTTATTTGATACCCATTCTTCATCTTCAACTAATGCCTTAAGTGGAGGGATCTCTCCAGTCATGTCATAACGCTCTTTCGCGTTTTCTTCGTTCGATACAACTTTCACGAATTCTTCTGCCCAGTAATCTTTACCTTTTTGTTGGGAGAATGATGTTACAAACCAACCTTTAACGCCCATGAACGTACCTTGTGGCTCGCCATTTGGAAGGTCCGGCATTGGTGCTACACCGTAATTCACACCTTTGTCCGTATAATTTTGGAATGCCCATGGACCATTTTGTACTGCGATTGCATCGCCATCTGTAAACAGACGGTCTACCACACTAGCTGCATTCTTACTTAGTAATCCTTCAGGGAATAGACCTTCTTCGTACCATTTGTCGATGTAGTTGATTGCTTCTACACCTGCTTCACTATTTAAACCGATTTCAGATGGGCTTTCTCCGAATACGTTGGCTCCGAAGCCATGGAATATACCATGAGAGAAGTAGAAGTTATCCCAAGTAGCTAAGAAACCATAGTTACCTTCTTCTTTTGCTGTCTTGGACATTTCATACATTTCATCCATTGACTCAGGAGGCTCTTCCATTTTGTCTTTATTGTAAATAAATACTGTTGTTTCTACTGCTTTTGGTAAGCCATAAAGCTTGTCTTGGTATGTTAATGCATCAACAGATGATTGAGTGTATTTATTTAATACATCATCACTTACTTCAATTGGCTTAATATATCCTTTTGCCACTGATGGACCAACGCCGTCGTGAGACATTGTCACAACATCTGGTGCTTTTTCTGTACTACCATCTAGTGCCATGTTTTCTTGCATTTTTGTAATGTTGTATTCTACATATTCAATTTCAATACCAGTTTCGTCTGTAAACTTCTTCGCCGCGGCCTCTAAAGCTTCACCTTTGTCTTGGTCTTCCCAAACAATAAGCTTGTCCGGCTTTGGTTGTTCTTCAGATGATCCTTCGCCCTCTGTACTTTGACTATCACCTTCGCCAGAACTCTCTCCGGAATCTCCACCATTACCTGAAGATTCTTCATTCGGACCACAAGCCGCCATTAACCCTACAATAAGACCCAGTGCAAGAAATAGACCTAACCATTTCTTCATATTTTGACCCTCCTATGAAATAAAAAAATAGTTTACTAGAAAAAAGCGACACCGATTCTAGCAAGATATTATGTAATCCGTGGAAGCGGTTGCACTCTTTACAATTTCCATTATACAACAACCACAAAATTGCGCAAGCGTTTTCACAAAATTTCTTTAATTTCTTTATTTTGATTAATTCGCTTCTATCTTTTCATTGAATGCGTTATCATTTTTGTCAGTAAGGTATTTTTCCTTTGACTCTTGTCATAGAATTTCCTATGCTTTATTTACATATTCAAACAGAAAGCACTGCGATGTTGTGCAAACGTTTGAACAGATTAGAAAGGGTGAATCGTATTGTTAAAAGAAGCTATCTATCACCGTCCTAAAAACAATTTTGCTTATGCGTATGATGCAGAAACTATTCATGTTCGTCTGCAAACGAAGAAAAATGACGTGCAACATGTGCAACTAATTCACGGAGATCCTTATATCTTTAAAAGTGATGGAGGAGAATACTCTCACCTCCCTCAAACGGCAGAAGGAGCGCAAGACAGATGGCAATATGATACGAAACCTATGATCAAAACCGGTGCTGACGATCGATTTGATTATTGGTTCGCTGAGGTGAAACCTCCCTACCGTAGATTACGTTATGGATTTCAATTGCAAGATCAAGAAGAAACGCTCATTTTTACAGAAAAAGGGTTCTTCGATCATATTCCAGATGATGATGTAGCGTATTACTTCTGTATTCCATTCTTAAATGCCACCGATGTATTTTCTCCACCGACTTGGGTAAAGGATACGGTTTGGTATCAAATTTTCCCTGAACGGTTTGCCAATGGAGACCCTTCAAACGATCCTGAAGAAGCACTTGCTTGGGGAAGCGAGGAGCCAACTCCAGAAAACTTTTTCGGCGGTGATTTGCAAGGAGTATTGGACCACCTTGATTACTTAGTTGATTTAGGCATTTCAGGCATTTATTTCACACCTTTTTTCAAAGCTTATTCCAACCACAAATACGACACCATTGATTACATGGAAATTGACTCTCAGTTTGGAGATAAAGCAACGTTTAAAACACTCGTACAAGCCTGTCATGACCGTGGCATTCGTGTCATGTTAGATGCTGTATTTAATCATAGTGGTTACTACTTTGAACCTTTCCAAGACGTTTTGAAACATGGAGAACAATCTCGCTACAAAGACTGGTTCCATATTCAGGAGTTTCCACTCGTGACGGACCCCCAACCAAACTATGACACGTTCTCATTTGTGCCATTTATGCCAAAATTGAATACAGAACACCCTGAGGTGAAAACGTACCTCCTTGACGTTGCACGCTATTGGATAGAAGAATTCGACATTGATGGTTGGCGTTTAGATGTAGCCAACGAAGTGGATCATGCTTTTTGGAGAGAGTTTCGAACTGTCGTGAAAGACGCCAAACCAGATGCCTATATCCTCGGTGAAATCTGGCATGATTCTATGCCATGGCTTCAAGGTGATCAGTTTGATGCCGTGATGAATTATCCATTCACAATGGGATCCATTCAATTTTTCGCTGAGCAATCCATCTCTCCTAGCACCTTCTCCAATTCGATTACGAATGTGCTGCATTCCTATCCAGAGAATGTGAATGAAGTATCTTTTAATCTATTAGACAGCCATGATACACCTCGTATCCTAACGTTAGCTGGCGAGGATAAACGAAAAGTAAAACTTCTTTATCTATTCCAACTTTCCTTTATCGGGACGCCTTGTATCTATTACGGAGATGAAATTGGCATGTCCGGTGGAGCTGACCCTGGCTGCCGAAAATGTATGGTATGGGAAAAAGAACATCAAGACTTGGATATGCACGGCTATGTGAAGCAACTTCTTTCCCTACGCAAACAAATACCAGCATTCGGAAACCACGCCCATTTACGCATGCTTGAAGCAGACGATGAGAAAAGTATTATCGTCTATGAAAAAGCAAATGAACAGGAGAAACTGATGTTTGTATTAAACAATTCTGCTGAAGAAGCAACTTATAGCCTACCGATTTTAAAAGAAAGAGATTTGAAAGAGTTATTGTCTAATGAAACGACTACATTGGATCCACATACTCCTGTATCCTTGCAACCTTATGAGGGTAAAGTGTTTCAAATTCTCAAATAAATAGGATGAGAGCCTGTATTAGGCTCTCGCCTTTTTTAATGTTTGTGTTAAAGGATGTCTTGTGATTTTTAATGATAAAAAATTTGTTTCGAGCGACTTTCTAAATATAGGTGTGACTATGATGTATTTCGAGCAACTTTTTAAAATAGGAGCGACCTCGGTACACTAGACTTTTGTTATATGATTCGAAAAAACTACATCCACCGTCACTATTAATCAACCTTTTTTCACAAGGAGCCTTCCTATGGATAAACAGAACCAAAAATCATTAACCTTATTTTCTCTAACCTGGCCTATCTTTATTGAGATATTATTACATATGCTGATGGGGAATGCAGATACTCTAATGCTAAGTCAGTACGACGATAGTGCTGTTGCAGCAGTAGGTGTATCCAATCAAATTCTTTCGGTCGTAATTGTCATGTTTGGTTTTGTTGCGACAGGGGCTGGTATTCTTGTTGCTCAAAACCTAGGAGCTGATAACCATAAAAATGCCGGTGAGATAGCTGTAAGCTCCATCAGCTTAAACTTGTGGTTCTCTCTCATCTTGAGTGTTGGCCTATACCTTTTTTCAGAGCTTATTCTTAATATTATGGAGCTACCATCTGAGTTAATGGGTAATGCCACTATTTATATGAATATCGTAGGAGGGCTCATCTTTGTCCAAGCATTGATTATGACTGCTGGTGCTATTCTTCGAAACTATGGCTTCACGAAAGACGCAATGTACGTCACCATTGGAATGAATATAATAAATGTGATTGGAAATTACATCTTTATTTTTGGTCCATTTGGGTTACCAGTATTAGGTGTTCAAGGTGTTGCGATTGCAACAGCTACTAGTCGTTTTCTCGGCTTTTTAGTGTTAGCAGTACTCCTTATAAAACGGAGTGAGGTTGAATTACCATTTGCTTCATTTTTTCGCTACCAAAAGAGTCATCTAAAGGGGCTGCTACGAATCGGAATCCCCTCTGCAGGTGAACAGCTTTCCTACAATGCCAGTCAAATGGCAATTACATACTTTATTACACAGCTAGGTACTACAGCCATTACAACCAAAGTGTACGTGCAGAATATCTCCATGTTCATTTTCTTAGCTGCCATTGCAATTGGACAAGGGACACAAATCTTGATTGGTCATTACATTGGAGCTGAAAAAGTACAAGAAGCATATAAGCGTTGCTTCAACAGTACGAAAATTGCCATGTCCATATCTGTGTTGATGGCAGTCATCGTTTATCTTTTCAGTGACACACTACTTGGGATTTTCACCGATAACCAGGACATTATAGAAAGTGGTTCATTCTTACTGATGCTTACCATCCTTCTTGAACCAGGTAGAGCTACGAACTTGGTCGTCATTAATTCGTTAAGAGGTGCAGGTGATGTGACCTTCCCTGTTGTGATTGGTATTATTTCCATGTGGGGCATAAGCGTATCATTCGCATGGTTCTTTGGATTGGTAGTCGGACTTGGGTTATCTGGTATATGGATTGGTTTTATAGTAGATGAATGGTTAAGAGGTATAATTATGATATTTCGTTGGCGAGGCAAAGCTTGGGTTCGGAAGGCTTTTGTATAAGTTTTGGAGTAGTTCATTTACTTATTTATAACCCCTAATGAGAAACTGGCCACAATCAGAAATGCAGTATAAAAACACTATTGTAACTTTAACTTTATATAATCGTAAGGAATGATATAGGGGGGGAATTAGATGGATACAAAAAAACTCCATTTTTTAATTGCTTTTATATCGTATACCATAACAATTTTACATTTTATTTTAGTAGACTATACCAATGAAAAGTTACTATCAGGCATAACCTTTTATTCGATAGCTACCGTTTTATACGTTGGTTTTGTCTACTTATTTTTCAAAACTGATATTAATAAGAAATTAGTTATTTGGGGGCTACTTTTCATTGGGATTATTTCCATTATTCTAGCTCTTGTGGCAGCCTAACATTTTTGTGTTAATCGAGGATGTAGATGCAAACACAAATAAAGGCTTAGAGATAATAGATATCTACTAAGCCTTTTAAAAAGCGATTTAATAAGGGAATAGCCTTGTAAATATGCTTTTAGATATTTTTGTATATGATTTAGTATTTTGCACATTTCATATAACTCTTTAGAAAACCACATGCATTATCATCATATATTAACCGCTTCTCCTGTTTTAGCAGATTTATAGAGAGCTTCCATTATTGCTTGTAGGATAACTCCTTCCCTTGCTGTGCTCAAGGGCTGTTTGCCATGAAGAATACTTTCGATAAAATGATGAACTTGATGTTTATATACATCGCGTTCTTCTAAATAAGCTGGAGTACTATCTAGTAGGATATCGTGCTTTTCCTGGTATATCTTTAGCGGAAATAGATCCGCTCCTCCCTGATCTCCCATTAGAGTTACATTCTTTGAACTTATTTCTTCCACGTTTGCAGCAAATGTCGATTCAAATGTTAGCGACGCCCCATTAGTAAACGTGATCATCCCTCTTGCCATATCTTCTACAGAAAAGTTTTCGTAATCCCATTCTCCTAATACGCCTACTCCTGGACGATTTCCTATTTTTTGATACGTTGCACCGAGTACCGTTTTAGGCTCCGGATAACCCATCAGATATAAGACTGTGTCCAACATATGTACACCGTTATCGATTAATGTGCCTCCACCTTGTAACTCTTGATTGGTAAACACACCCCATCCCGGAATACCGCGCCTTCGATTATAGTGAGCTCGAGAAGCATAGATTTCGCCTAACTCACCAGCATCGATGAACTTCTTTAACGTTTCAACTTCTGGTGAATAGCGAAAATGAAAACCATACGTTAACACTTTGCCTGATTTTTCTGCTTCTTGTACCATTGCTTCTGCTTCTTTTTTAGATATAGCTGGTGGTTTTTCACATAATACATGACATCCTGCTTGAAGAGAGGCAATCGCTTGTTCGGCATGAAATTTATTAGGAGTACAGATACTCACAGCGTCTAAATTCATTTCTTCTAGCATGGACTGATAATCCTCATAGGCATTTGGTATCGAGAAAGTTTCCGCGCATTGTACAGCCTTCTCCTTATTATGATTCGCAACTGCAACGACCTGAATGTCATCCTTATAATTTTGGTAGTTTGGAATATGAGCATTCCTGGCAATTCCACCTGCACCAATAATTCCTATTCTTAATTGCTCACTCATTGAATCACTCCTTTTTACTATCTTCTCACTATATTCTTGGCACCTACAACCAATTTCCTTTATAGTCTTGTATGTAAGTTTTAAGATTTGTTGGCTGATGCCCTGTTACCTCCTTAATATCATGCTTAATTCCTTTAGCCAAACCTAGTTTCGTTGGAAAATGAATACCTGCAACAACATTAACAAAGGATTCATCCACATCTTTGTCTATCATAAATTCCTTGAATTCTTTAGCATTCGGATTTGTATAATGAATATGTTTATCTAAAACTTCTGTCATTACTTCTGCTACTTCATAAAAATCAAGTGCCTCGCTCCCCGTTAAAGTGTAGGTTCGATTGGCGTGTTTCTTTGAATCTGAGAAGCATATAGCTGCAACTTCAGCAATGTCACGTGCATCTACAAAACTTGTTTTTCCTTTCCCTGCAGGAACGAAGATTCGATTTCGTTGAATAATTTCATCTTTTAAAAAATCATTCAAATTTTGCATAAAATACCCTGCCCGCAAAAAAGTGTACGGTAAATTATGCTTTTTAATCAATTTTTCATTTTTGTAGTGATGAATGAACGGCATAAATTGAACGTCTTTAATAGATAAATAGACGATATGCTGGATCCCCTTCTTCTTCGCTTTTGACAGGAAGGTGTCAAATTGAATGTTATCTCCCGGAGGATACATCAGAAATAGTTTATTCACTCCCTCCAGTGATTCTTCAAACGTATCAGGATTAGAAAAATCTAGGGATGTAAAACGATACTCGTCTCCATACTGCTGTTTAGCTTTTGCTATATTTCTCACAGCGCATTTTAAAGGAATTCCCTTTTCCTTCACTTGCTGAGCTACCTCAAATCCGCCCTTTCCGTTAAACCCCGTTACTAACGTTTGCATCACGCATCTCTCCTTCCTTTTATGTTTATTATACTCTGACTTCACATGTAAACCTATCGTCCGAGTGGCTAACCGTCATTATTAGTACACTGCTCATACCCCTAACTTCAGGCTCTGCGTTCAGAATCTCGTTCATAAGAAAGGTGCTTTGCCCATTACTCAGCAAAGCACCTATAATAATTAAAGAAAGACTCATTTCTTTTATATCTAACTCTAGCGCCTCCCCCTCTTGAATGGTAGGGTTAAGCAAAACGCTTACGGCTTTATTCCATTAAACATCTATTTCAACTTTATAATATTCCATCCAATAATTGATTTGACCTAAGTGAGCTAGCAGCTGCGGTCCAGTCATCAGTTGGCCGAACCACGGTGCTGAAATTGCTTTTCCTTCGCTATCAACTAGTTCTTTTATTTTTTCTTTATCAAAAAGTTCAAATAGTGGTGCATTATGATCAGCTAGAACCTTCTCCATCCAGGTTACGACTGCTTTTGTGTAGGCTGGATTATGTGTTTTAGGATATGGACTTTTCTTTCGATATAGCACATCATGAGGTAATAGCCCTTCTAATGCCTTTCGTAAAATTCCCTTCTCCCGATTTTCGTAACGTTTCATTTCCCAAGGAATATTCCATACATACTCTACTAGACGGTGATCGCTGAATGGCACACGAACTTCTAAACTCGCCCCCATACTCATGCGGTCTTTTCGATCAAGTAGGGTGGTCATAAACCATTGCTGATTCAAATAAAACATTTGGCGTCGTTGTGCCTCTTCCTTGGTATCCCCTTCAAACGTTGGTGTTTCTCGTATCGTATCCTGGTAACGTCCCATCATGTAATCATGTAAATCAAGTTTTGATTTCCATTCCGAGGCTAAAATATCATGACGAACTTCTGAAGAACGTATCCACGGAAACCCTTCTCTTGCTAGCTCCTCTTCTCTATAGAACCAAGGATATCCCCCGAAAATTTCATCCGCACATTCTCCGGATAATGCAACGGTAACGTCCTTTTTTATTTCTCGACAAAACCATAAAAGAGATGAATCCACATCCGCCATTCCAGGTAAGTCACGCATTCGAACAGCTTCTTCTAACATATTCGCTAATTGTTCATTATTCATGACACAATTATGATGATTCGTTCCATGTGTATCTGTCATGAGCTGAATATAAGATTCATCGCTATTGGGTTGGAATGTACTAGATTTAAAGTATTTGGCATTATCTTCGTAATTGATGGAAAACGTGGCTAATGGATCTTTTCCCTGTTGCTTCATATGTTCAGCTGCAACAGCTGTAATCGCACTTGAATCAACGCCTCCTGACAAAAATGTTCCAATGGGCACATCAGATATCAGCTGTCTTTTCACAGCATCTTCAAAAAGGAATCTTATGTTCTCAGCGGTTTTCTCAACATTATCCTTATGTTCATGGCTCTCTACGTTCCAATAACGAGATTGTTTTAATCCGTCACGGCTGTATCTAGCCACATAACCTGGTCGAAGTTCTTTAATGCCTTTAAAGACACCATGGCCAGGAGTTCTAGAGGGACCGAGTGCCAGAATTTCGCTAACACCCTCTCTGTCTAGAACCGGATTGACATCAGGATGGGCAAGTAACGCTTTTAATTCCGAACCAAACAACAGTCCCCCAGCATTTTCGGTATAAAATAATGGCTTTACGCCGAGTCGGTCGCGCGCCAAAAATAATGACTCTGACTGACCATCCCATATCGCGAACGCAAATATCCCATTCAAATGGTCTACGCATTTTTCTTTCCACTCCATGTAGCTCTTAAGAAGCACTTCTGTATCAGAGTGAGATTGAAACTTCCACCCTCTTTGAAGCAGTTCCTTACGAATATCCTCCGTATTATAAAGCTCTCCATTATAGCAAATCGTAAAGGCATGTGATCCTGATTGGAACGTCATGGGTTGGCGTCCTCCGTCGGGATCGACTACAATTAAACGCTGATGTCCAAATGCTACATGAGATTTAATCCATGAATTTGCTTCATCAGGTCCCCGAAAATTTAGTGTTTTCGCCATATTTTCAACTACGTTCGTATAGTTGGTAAGGTCTTTTTTATAATTTACCCAGCCGCTGATGCCACACATACGCCTATCATCCTTTCTATGCTGTAGCTGTCATTGTTCATACATCCTCCATTCATACATATGCCCAGATAAAAAAAGATGTGAAAAAAATAAAGTCCCCCATTGACATTGAAAACGATTCTCATTATCATTATATATGTAAGATTGTTGCCAACAATAGCTAAATTTATTTACCCCCCCCCCAAATATAAAAAGACATCGATCTCAGGCGCTAACCTAGATCGATGTCTTTTTATCATGTGTTTCTTTAATTTACGGTAAAATTCCGAATGGTAGACGACCAAAACCAAGAACTAGTGCTAGAACAATAGCAATCCAGAACTGAATCCAGCCACTTCTTGTCCCATGTTGCTTGTTAGAACGAATTAATATCATTTCCATTGCGTAAATAACCCATAATCCTGAGATTACTTTCACAATTAATTCGATCATATAACCGCTAGTATCTCCACCGAAGTATCCTCCTAATAGAGAACCGCCTGAATAAAGAATTAATAAGTAATCTAAACGTAGAACCATGTGAGTGATTTTGCCTTGTTTTTGTTTGCCAAAACGGTAAAACCATGTGGATAGTCCAAGTAAGACTAACGCTAGAACCCACGATGTGATATGTAAGTGTGTTGTCATATATTTCTCCTCCTTTACCTACATTTTACCAAGGTCATCATACCAAAAAAAGCACCTAAATGCGAATGTTTACTCTTTCCTCCTACTACTCAATGAAATATTCCCTGCCTAACTTTTATACAAACAAATTAGTAGAATTGTTAATCTTATTTCATGTAAAAAAACAAAAAATTCTGTAAACCTGTTATAATATCACTATTGGTGTCATTTTATTATCAATGGAGGGATACAATGGTACGCACAAGTGAAGAAATCATTGAACAAACACAAGAATTCGGAGCAAAAAACTATCACCCGCTTCCTGTCGTTATTTCAAAGGCGGAGGGTGTTTGGGTAGAAGACCCTGAGGGCAACCGTTTCATGGATATGCTAAGCGCATATTCCGCTGTGAATCAGGGCCATCGTCATCCTAAAATTATCGATGCTCTAAACAAACAAGCAGAACGAGTAACACTAACATCACGCGCATTCCACAACGATCAGCTAGGTCCGTGGTATGAGAAAATATGTAAACTAACCAACAAAGAAATGGCACTACCAATGAATACAGGAGCAGAGGCTGTAGAAACGGCCATCAAGACTGCTCGACTATGGGGATATAATGTAAAAGGTGTTCCAGAAGGCAAAGCAGAAATCATTGCTTGTGATGGAAACTTCCATGGACGTACAATGACAGCTGTCTCATTATCTGATGATGAAGAAGAAAAACGCGCTTTTGGACCAGCTCTACCAGGTCTCAAAACCATCCCTTATGGCGATGTAGAAGCATTGAAAGAAGCTATCACTGAGAATACAGTTGGATTCATCTTTGAACCAATCCAAGGTGAAGCAGGTATTAACATCCCACCAGAAGGATTTCTAAAGGAAGCTTTTGATGTATGTAAGGAGAACAACGTCCTTTACATTGCTGACGAAATTCAAGCAGGTCTAGGTCGAAGTGGTAAGATGTTCGCATGTGACTGGGAGAATGTATCTCCTGATATCCTTATCCTAGGAAAAGCACTTGGCGGCGGGGTATTCCCAATCTCTTGTGTTGTTGCCAACAAAGATATCTTAGGCGTATTCACACCTGGGTCACACGGCTCTACATTCGGTGGTAATCCACTAGCATGTGCCGTATCTGTCGCTTCCCTAGAAGTTATTGAGGAAGAAAAACTACCTTCACGCTCATTAGAGCTAGGTCAATACATGAAAGCAGAATTGGAAAAAATCAATAATCCAATCATTAAAGAAGTTCGAGGCAAAGGCTTATTCGTCGGTGTTGAATTAACCGAGCCTGCTCGTAAATATTGTGAGCAATTGAAGCAACGCGGGGTACTTTGTAAAGAAACACACGAAACGGTCATCCGCTTCGCTCCCCCACTTGTTATCAAACAAGAAGACCTTGATTGGGCTATTGAAAAAATCAAAGAGGTTCTTGAAGCGTAAACATAAAAAGAAAGATCAAATCCACTTTGGGTTTGATCTTTTTTTTATTGGTTGGTTATGTAGGATAAGAGGCATAATCTTGAAGACTTGAAGTTGAGATAATTTTGGTAATCCCGAAGGAGGGATGTTTCCGTAGATTTAGTTAGAATAAAGGTGGTGGGACTATATGTTTCATGCTTTACAGAACAACCAAGATATCTTTTAATAAAATGTGTTTTGTCACAAAAAGATATGTATTTGCCTAACGAAGAACGTATATCATTTGTGTACACCCACAACAAATGGCGATGTTTCCGTTAAACCAAACGAATGCAAAGATGGGCCTGGAAATGGCGAGACTCCCGCGGAAAAACGGATGTGTCGAGACCCCACAGGGCCGCATTTTGGCCCGAGGAGACGAATCAATCCAGATGAAGTTCGACTCAAACCGTCACATCGTGTGACAACGTCGAACGACCCTACATCCTGTAGGGCCGCAGGAAAGCGAGCTATTTCCAGGCCCATCTTTTCTCTAAATAATACAACGGAAACATTTCTCTTACCCAGATTATCTCGAACTCAAGTCTTCAAGATAATGGGGCTTTACTGGAATAAAAATTCAAAACCAGAAGTAGGAACCTTTTCTAGAATCCATTACAATTGACAATCCATAACCTACCGTATATACTAATCATCGCAAAATAGTATGTGTAGCAACTAAATAGTTGGAGGTCGTTGATTTGAATTTAGGTTTTCAAGATTATATCAGTATTAAGCTCCACAAAACAGACTTAAATCTCACTAATGAAATTAAATCCAGACTAGAACCATACAACCTAGCTCCTGAACAAAACTTAATTATGATGCTACTTTGGGAAGAGGATGGATTAACCCAGAACCAGTTAGCCCAAAAACTGAACAAAGATAAAACAAATGTAGCTAGAATGGCTTCTAATCTTGAAAAAAAAGGGTTCATTACAAGAAGTCTTTATGAAGAAGATCGTCGTTCTCTCAAATTATACCTTACCGAAAATGGTAAACAATTAGGAGACGAGGTTATACCGATTGCGGAACAATTTAATGACGTCGTATGTGATGGTATATCCAATGACGAACTCATGGAACTTGAAAGAATCCTTAACAAGATGAATAAGAATGTTGACCAACACAAATAGACATTCTTATCGTTATTATAGTTGCTACAACAACTTTTTTGCACTTCAAGTTGCTATAACAACTAACTTACGATATATGGAGGAATAAATCATGACAAAAGTTTTATTTATCAAAGCAAATTCCCGCCCCATCGAGCAATCTGTAAGCGTTAAGCTTTATCATACGTTTTTAGAGCAATATAAAGAAGCTCATCCTGATCATCAAATAGAACAATTAGATTTATTTGAGGAGAACTTACCTTATTACGATACAGACAAAATTAATGGTATGTTCAAGCTTTCAAAAGGGATGGAGCTAACCCCATCTGAAAAAGAAGCCACTGAAGTAGTTAATGGGTATCTAAATCAATTCCTTGAAGCAGATAAAGTGGTATTTGCTTTCCCATTATGGAATTTCACGATCCCTGCCGTGCTTCATACCTATTTTGATTACTTGGCTCAAGCTGGAAAGACCTTCTATTACACAGAAGAAGGACCTGTGGGATTATTACCAGATAAAAAAGTCTTACTCTTGAACGCAAGAGGCGGCGTTTATTCAGAAGGATCGGCTCAGTCAGCTGAAATGGCCGTAAACTATGTAGAAAATATTCTTCGCTTCTGGGGCGTTGAAGATATTACAACGGTAGTGGTGGAAGGCCACAATCAATACCCTCACAAAGCAGAAGCAATTGTTGAAGATGGATTAGAAAAAGCTTCTATGGCTGCAACAACTTTTTAAAAGTAATCAGGAAAGCTCAGAGTTATCTGAGCTTTTTTCTATTATTGCTTTTCCTTCTCCATAAGTGATACTCGATAAGGATTTACTTCACCAGTCATAACGCCTTCCTCAACAAAAGGATCACTTTCCATAACCCTGTTAACCATACCCTCCGATTCAGCACGAAAGACGACTATTCCAAATGCACCATCCAGGCAAGGGCCTGCCTTAATCAAGTTTCCTTCAGATAACATTCCGTTTAGATATTTAAAGTGTCGATCCATAATTTAAATCTCCCTTCTAATAAACTACTTTAGTTACATTGTTTTCTAGAGTTAGTTCTATATTTATGTAAGAATCCCTTTTATCCTAGTTTTTTATTACCCATGTATATTTTCCTTTCTTTGAAGATGCAAAAAACGCATGTGATTTCTAGTACGAAACCACATGCGACATACGTTCTCGCTTATTTGATTAATAGATCCTCTTATTGAGAGGAAGGTCCAAATTTTCCTTGCTGGAAATCTTGAATTGTTTGCTTGATTTCTTCCATTGACCGCATCACAAATGGTCCATGTTGAACTATTTCTTCTTTGATTGGTACTCCAGAATAGACCAACACTCTTGTTCGACGACTCTTGGCATCTAGCTGGATTTCACTTGTTTTCGTTTCATTGCCATTCTCGTCATATGTTAATGTAGCTACTCCATGTTTTTTCAGATGAACCGGCTCCATTTCACCTATACCTACTTCTCCTGATAATACATAGAGAAACGCGTTATGATTTTCTGGTAACTGATGCGTGTAGGAGGCCCCTTCAATTAATGAAATCTCCGTGAGAGTAATTGGAACAAGTGACTCTAATGGTCCTTTTTCTCCAGCAATATCACCAGAATAGACTTTAACAGACCCACCATCGACCGTTACTTCTGGTACGTTTTCTAGATACACATTTTGATATTTCGTCTCTGTATTCCTTAAATGACTCGGTAAGTTCAACCACAACTGAAGCGTGTGAGCGATGTCATCCTCTACACCTTCTTCCGCATGTCTAGCAGCCCAGCCAGCATTCATATATTGCACATCACCTGGGTGGAGAACATCTTTTCCTCCCCCATTATCCACATGTTCCAGTCTTCCATCAATCACATACGTAATGGTTTGAAAGCCTCGATGAGGGTGATCAGAAAACGTGCCTCGCTTGAACCAATCCTCAGCCATTAAAATAAATGGATCAAACTCTCTCCAGCGATCTGCAGGCAAAACCCATCCTTTTTGGATAGCAGGAAAACGCTGTTCACTATACTCTACATACCAATGATCCTTTACACTTCGTTTCAAAGGTTCTTGGTTTTCATATTCTTGTGCCATGTTGATGTGTGTTCACTCCTTTAGTTACTAGGGATTAATTATTTTAACAATCAGAACAGTTTTTCATCCTACACGAATAACCTTTTTCCTACATTAGTTGTCACATCAACTATTTAAAGATAGTTGCTACACATACTAATTTACATTTGTAATTTTTACCTGTCAAAACATTCGCTTTTATTATACGAATCTATACCAATCATCTATCAAGCTATATTAAAAACTCGTATGTAAGACAATCTCCTGAATACATATAAAGTAAACATGTACGCAAAGGAGACTCTTATGAAAGCCCTTTTAAAGAAAGGCCTCATCATCTTATTTGGAAGCTCCCTTTTGGCGATTGGTATTAATTTTTTCTTAGCACCTTATCATGTATTAGATGGTGGGGTAATAGGAATTGGTTTAATCGCAAATTATTTATGGGGCATGGAAGCTGGACTAGCTATCATCATCTGTAGTATTCCGATCTTCACCCTCGCCTGGTTTCATTATCGGTATTACTTCTATAATAGTTTACATGGACTCTTGATCTCATCTCTATTTATTGATTTATTTAACGGATTAAGACTACATCACCTTGCATTAGATCCTGCACTTAGTTCCATGATTGGTGGGGTTTTTGTTGGTGGTGGTATCGGATTCATGCTTCGACATGGGACGAGCACAGGTGGGACGGACTTGCTAGCACAAATGATTGCAGATTTATTCAAAATCAATGTCGGTGCAGTCATTTTTGTCATCGATCTTGCAGTCATCTTACTAGGAGGATATCTCTTCTCCACTCAAACGCTTCTTCTCTCATCCATGACGATTTTGTGTGTAGCTGCGGTTACCATGCTCTGTACCTCGCATCCATCATTAGGTGAAGCAAAAAGCTAAAGAAATGGGTAAGCGCCCTGATAGCGACGTATGAGCTAGACTGAGCCGTAGGAGATAAAGGAAACACGGAAACATGAGTGATTCAATGTTGACTTATCGTACAGAGGCGAGGGAAGCACACTAGTCGCTGGGCGCTGGAGCTAGACACGTAAGCGCCAGAATTTATTCTTTCTTTTCAGCTAATAAAAGCCGCACTGAGTGATATCCCCCCTTGCGGCTCTTAAGATTATAATGCTTTCACATAGCCTCCATCGACCACTAACGTTTCACCGGTCACGTACGTATTGGCAAATGAAGCTAAATAAACAGCTGTCTTTGCAAATTCTTCTGGCTCACCATAACGCCCCATTGGAATCTGGGTTTCTGCTTCTGCCTTGACTTCTTCACTGGATAATCCTCTTCTTGTGGCTTGTTTTTTATCCAATTCTTCTACACGCTCTGTTCCAATTCTTCCTGGTCCAATCGTATTTACTAAAATATTATCTTTAGCGTACTCATTGGCAAGGCTTTTTGATAATCCTGCTATTCCTGTACGAAATGTGTTGGAAAGAATAAGCCCATCGATAGGTTGCTTTATGGAAGAGGAAGCTATATTCAAAATACGCCCTCCTCCTGCATCTTGCATTTGCGGAATTGCTAATCGAGATGCTCTAATAAAGCTAAGTAAGTTTAATTCAAATGCCTGCTGCCAATCTTCATCTTTGAATTGCATAAAAGAACCTGCAGGAGGTCCTCCAGCGTTATTGATTAGTACATCAACACCCCCTAGTTTATCAGAGGCCGCTTCAAACAATTCCTCTATTGCTTTTGCACTAGTTAGATCACATACATGTGTGTGTGGAGCTGATCCATCTCCGCCTACTTCTTGCTTTATTTCCTGTGCGGCTGAGAATAAATTTTCGGGATCTCGACTAGAGATGAGCACTTCCGCTCCCTCTTTTACAAATTCCGTTGCTATCGCCTTCCCTAATCCTTTACTAGCTGCTAACAAAATAACCCGCTTCCCTTGTAGTCCTAAATCCATCTAAAACCCTCCAATTGTAAAACCTAGTTTCATTGTACTGAAAACCACCTAGCAGAATCCAGTGGGACGAGGAACCTGTCCCTTCGTCCCAAAGCAAAAAAAGAGCCTTACGCATGATGCGTAAGGCCGTCTATTTTGTATAAGGGGAAAATCACTCAAAACTCAACTGCTTGTGTTCTTACAATAAACTAAAAACGTAAGGATGTACGCTAAAATAGAGGATGTCCTTCAAAAGGACAAGGTACGACGTGTCTAGGCAAGGTCTTATGTCAGAATAGAATGGTGAGGGAACTAATCATGCTAGTCTATCCCTAAAAATGGTCGTAAAAAGGAATAGATTCATGTAGGTTCGAGTAGTGCAGCTACTACTGGTCACCTCCTCCTGCATAAAAAATAACCCTGCCTTCGACTACCGAAAGTGGGTTAGATCATAAAATGCACCCGCAATCTTTCGGTAACTGGCTGGCGTAGATTCATGCGTGGCAACATGATCCGTAGCCCCTATAGCTTTGCGTCACTGATTTTCATCAGGTTTGCCTTTATCGAGATTCAACAGATGTGCTATGAACTTGACGTTGAATCTGATTATCTATATTATACATCGATAATTGTCTAGTTGGGTATCATTCATAGTTCTTATTTTTTGTATAGAAATATTTTCCTATTTTATATATTTCCAGAAATTTTATAGGTATATATAACTAAAAATGCTTTTTTATAGGCAATTCAGCTGAACACCTACTTTGCCAACATAACCTCTATTATTCTCTTCTGACCCCAAGGGGCGATAGCAATTTCAACCATCATATCACCCTGATGATTTTCATAAGTCTCACCACTATTATCTTCAACATAATATCGACCGATTCCATAGTCTATCTGAAAACCATCGTTTGCTTCAAATTCGTAACGTCCGGTCATTATCACTTCGTTCTCTTTTGCATTTTGTTTTTGTAGTGATGCTCTTTGTACCTCAAATATTCCATTGTCATTTGGAACTAAATAAACATAAACCTTATCCCCTCGTTCCAACTCTCCTTCACTCAATTGACCCTTTGGAATTGTATTTACTTCATAGTTTAATATGACATAGTCGCCATAAAACACATCACTTGGATCAACAGGTGCTGTTTGAAGTGTTACAGTTTCACCGAAATCTTCCATTACATAATAGGAAACTGCCATTGCTACTAAGTAAAACGCTTGTGCGGCCACGACCACGATAAATAACCATTTCTTCATAACCGATCACCTCTTTCCTCTGCACGACAGAAAGCTCTTCGTCTCCGTTCAAGCAAGTAACCAAGCGTAAATAGCAGCACTCCTCCAATAAAGAAGAACAACGATTTATCAAGAAAGTCCCATGCTAATTGGAAATAAGCTACAAGGGTACTCACTAAAAACGCAATTGTTCCAATGTTGATCATCTCAGCGTCCCCATCTTTATATCCTGTTAGTAACCTACCTAGTGAAAAAATATATAACATAATTAATACCAGAGCACTCTTTAAATCTGGCAATAAAAAGACAGGCACAAATAGGGCTAAATCTACCAATTCTACTGAAGAATGGGTGGTGATTTTACGATAAATAACCCATCCACCAATTACAATTAATACCAGAAGAAAGCTAACCTCTAGCTGAATATCTTGTAACACCCATCCGGATTGTAGGGTGAAAACTTGTATGATCCCAATAAGAAACGCTAAAGCTAAGGCAATACGCTTAAAAGCTTGCACAGGAAAGTCCTTCGATACAATTTCTGAAAGGCTGTATAACAATAACAAGAATGCAAATAGCCAGTAATACGATAAATCTGAAGTTAGCACGAGCACAAGGCTTTGCAAAAAAAATCCTATTCCATAAAGGGTGGAAATCCATTCCCGTTGATGTTTATAGGTAAAATAGCCTAATCCAATAAGAAAAAGCAATCCTAGACCGAGATGAAAATCGTGATACGTAAATCCTCCATAGATTTGACCAACCGTAATAATACCAAATGCCAATACTAGCATGACGGCTTCCTGACTTAAGATAAAGACCGCAATGACTGCAAGAGACCATATAAAGAACGCCGTGGCACTATAGGCCATATAATGATACATCTGACCGGTAAGAATAATTCCAGCTCCAAACGTAAGAACACCTACAACTAAAAACGTTGCTCCAATCCCTCTTGAGTGCTTTCGGTAAATGCGTTCTCCTACACCGTAAAATCCAATCATAGCCACCAAAATAATAACCATTTTTATAGCATTTGTAAGATCGGACCAATTCGAAGCTATGAAGGTTAGAAAACCCAATCCAACAAATAATCCTCCAAAGGCCATTAACAAGAAACGATGATCATGCTTAGGGTATCTGGATAAAATAGCTGTATATTGTTCAGAAGAAATAATTCCTTCTTTTACCCATTTCTTCGCTTCTTTTTGAATCTGATCATGTTTCATTGGATACTTCCTCCTTTATATTCGGAGTGCGGCGTAATGGTTGCTTTTTCATATACGTAATGGTTCTCCACAACCATTCAAATGGACCAAATCGAAAGAACTTTAACCATAATTTACTGGCGATAACCTGCAAGAAATAAACCCCTATTACAATCACGACACTCATAATCGGTGGCACTGAACCATATAACCCTAAACCGACAGAATAGAATAGAAAGAAACAGATGACGGACTGTAGTAGGTAATTGCTTAATGATAAACGTCCTACAAACGTGAAAGGAGCAAATAGCTTCCCTCCAATTCCATGTTGGTACATAAGTGCGACGGATGTAATGTAAAAGACGGCACTCGCTGAACCTCCAATACTATCTTGGACACTATATTGGATCCACTCTGGATTGCCAAACAAATATGGCCCCATTTTAAAAACGATAAAAAAAACCAAGGTAATACCCCACCATTTTTGCAAGGTTGGCTTATGTTCTGTAGTGTCGTGTAGCAATCTTTTTTCACAAAAATACATACCTAGTAAAAACATCGGCAATAAACTCAACGTGAGAAAAACCCATTGAAATCCTAAGCTATTCGAATAAAGCCAATCATGTTGTATTTGCCCGAAAACCTCCATCCAAGTACCAGAGCTGTACGCCTCTTGAGCTTGTTGAATGTTCTGTCGGTCTATACCAGACAACATATTTCGAACAGGATAATAGAGAGCAACTGAGGTAATCGCATAGAAGAATAAAAGTCCAAATGACCAACTAACCATAGTCTTTGTCTCTCGTCCAAAAAACAAAAATAGCAATAACCCAATCATCCCATACGTAAATAAAATATCCCCGTGCCAAATAAAGAGGCCATGAATGAGTCCAAAACCAATTAGAACAACTAACCTCCTGGCAAGAATGAGCTGGTACCGATCTCCGAACCCTTTATCCAAGAGACGTTGCTTCATCATATACATGCCGAATCCAAACAAGAAGGAAAATAGCGTATAAAAACTTGCTTGGAAAAATATATCAATGAATGCTTGAACGATGTGACTCATTTGACTGTCCCAAAAGACGCTTTCCCCACCATACATAAAATAAGGCGCATTAAATGCTGGCACATTCACCATAAAAATCCCAAATATCGCCAATCCCCTGGCAGCATCAATCCATGGCAAACGCTCGGAAGCGTGAAGTGGTTTTCCGTGATTCATTTCTCTTCTCCCCTTTTTTGACATATAACTTAGTGTAATTTTACCCTTTTCGTTACAATAAGGTCAACGTAATTTGAAAAATATTCCCTAACTATCACCATTTTTCAACCCTTTCATAGACTAATAACGAAGGAGGTATGCCTATGCCCGCTCAGGTCGGAGCCGTAAAAGTTGTCAGCATATCAAGCTCCAGTATATTTAATATTGGTGATGTGTACGCCATGGCACCAGAAAGTTCCGCAAAGACCTTTGCAGGAGGTGGATCCTTTAACACTGGTGATGGCATATCTATTAACTTATCTAATTCAACTACCTATGTGAATGACGAAGATACCATTGATCAATCTACAATTAATTCTGATGATATATAAAGGAGGTCCTTTATGAACTATACGATTTACCAAAACATTTCGATTCATTTTTTAAAGGTCGGTTCCATTAGTAATTCTTCTGTTTTGCAGATAGGAAGCGCAGGTGTTATTCAATCACAATCGAGTTTATACAACACAGGTGGGTATGAAAAGCCTGCTGAAGAGGCAGAAGCTGTTGAATCACCACCTCAAGCACCTTTTGTACCATTATAGGTCTCTGTTTCACACTTTATATCTCCTCTTCATACACTAAAATAGGTCAATGCCTAGAAAGGAGAGGTCTCGATGGGCTATTACGATTCCTGGAACCAGTACGTAGAGAAGCTTAATCGAATGGTTGAAAAGCAAAATGAGAAGATGAAAATGCTTGAAAAACGGATCGACAAATTAGAAACAGACATGGAATCCAAAAAGCAGAAACCATCGACCAATATTGAAAAAATAGAGTACAAATTCGATCAACTTAAAATTGAAACACTAGAAGGCACACTGAATATTGGCTTCACTCCTGGAAGTGGTATGGGGGTGGAGGACCTTTCGATTCCACAAGAACCGTTTCCACCAAAACTGAATACGGGTCAAGCGATTAAAGAAAATATTGTAAATGAACTAGGAAACTATCTGACGAAGGAAGGCCCATCCCAACTTCAATCTATCGCTAGAGAATATGGTCAAGATCTCGATCAAACATATCAGCAGTTTATTTTACAAGACGTCCAAAAACAGCTCGGAGATCGAGTGTCTTATTACATGGATCAGTCAACCTCTTCGAATGGTGTGGTTGAAGATGAACAAAAAGTCCAGATTGTTGACCAAATCAAGCAAGAAATTAACCAATCCCTTCATCACTTCTTGCAAAAGCAGGCGAATAAAGGAGATGGAAACTCATGAATTTCGAAGTACACAATTGCGGGTTGAACGTTGGCAACGTGCGTATTACCGCCGTGTCTTCATCATCCGTTTTTTTAATAGGTGATAACGAACATTTTGCACTAACGTCCGTTTTTGATACACCTCCAGAGTCACTTATTGTTACACCTTTTGTGCCACTAGCGCGTGACAAACAGATAGGAACATCGTAATATGGATAAACGAACTTCTAGAGTCCAACAAGTAAAAGTCATTTCGTTACTCAATAGTTCGATTTTTGAAATCGGAGACGCCACAGAAGCCAATTTAGCTGCCCGCGTACTAGCTGTACAGAAAGAGGGAGCGACATTTACAGATAAAGATTTTCCCTATAGTGATTTTCCTATTTTCAAAGTAAAACTACCTAGATTTGATGAAAGACTTGTAATCAATCAGACACACACTCCATGCTGCCCCTATATTGATGTGAACAGTGTTGATATCCTCGGTATCGCCTCTTCTAGTCTATTTCAAATTGGCAACATAGATACAATTGAGGGCGAAGCAAGAATTAAACACTTTCGTATTCTGCAGGAAGAGAACCATACAGATATGGAACGATGAACATAACCACGCATAGGCTAGAAAGGAGACACTTCCGAATAGGTAGGTGAAATGGATGCCATCCATTGTAGGTCCAATTAAAATTAACAGCGTCGGCGGTGGTGTCATCAACTTTGGAGATTCCTTCTATATTTCTCCTAAAACATCATCCAAGTCGGTATATGGATCAGGTAGCGGAAACACAGGTGACTTTATAAACACAAACAACGGATTTAGTACCTCCAACCCAATAGATCCAGACGCAATCGACCAACCAACCGTAGCGACGTAAGATTTAATTAAAATCCCGTAGTGTACGGGATTTTTTTTGCTAAATTATAGAAGAGTTCATTATACCGATAATAGGTATCGCATATTGGTAGGCGATATGGATAGATTGAATAGCGATATGTCCTGTGCGCCGCCTTTTATTCGCGGTTCCACCTCGGATATGTTCGGTTTTTCCCCTTTCATACGTATATCGCATGCCGATACACTCGCCCCTCTTCATGCGTATATCGCACACCGATATGCTCGTATCGCCCTTTATATGCTCATCTCATAAAACTCTGATACACCCGTATTGCCTCGCAACATGAGACCCTAATCCACACAATAAAAGCACCATTTCAACTGAAATGATGCTCCCTTGGATTATCGATTCTTTTCGGTTCGATTTCTTTATTGTAATTTTTTTGCCGGGTGCCTGCTTTCGAACCCACTTCAAATATTCTTCCATACTGGGGTGTTCTTGTAGACGTAAAAGTGTGTGATAGAATCCAGCTAGCTCCTCAATGGTGAAAATCGCATGGATATATTTATGGCATGGGATACAAAGTCGGGCAACGGGCCCATCCATCAGTACCTCCATATTGTTTGGGAATCAAATGGTGTTCTGTCGTATCCACAGGAGTTCTACCACATAATTCACACGTTCTCGTCCATCACACACCTCATTCTACTTTAGTCAGTAGTGGTCCGTTAAAGAAATACAAGTATTTATCGGTAACTGGCTTTTTCCAAATACGTTCCAATGCTTCCGCATAAAGAGAGATTTGGGTTCTGTACCGATCTTGTAGTTTCTCGATAAGTTTATCATTAATGTGCTGGTTAATTTGATCAGTTTTGTAGTCGATAATCATCCAACCGGCCTCCGTCGGAATCATACAATCAATCACACCTTGAATGAACACTTTTTCGTTCGTTTCTTCTATCCAATCTGCGTACACTTCATGTGCTGGAAGTGCTAGCGTGAATGGCACTTCACGATGAATCTCGTCTGCTTCGATTAATCTTGAACCGAGTTCGCTTTGATATAAAGCTTCAATTGCATGGTAATCAATAGCATCCCCTTCATCTCGTGTTAGTAATTCCATCTCTACATATTTCTCCACATAGTCCTCGATTTCAGGAACAGTAAGAACTCGTTCAAACGGAATATGTTGCAACACGGTATGCATGGCACTACCTTTCTCTGCTGCTGATAACTCTTGGTTTTTCTGCATAAATCGTGGACGTTGGACGATTGGTTTCTTGGCTGAGGCTTTTATTAACGTATCCGCACTATATTCATCCTTGGCTTCGCGTTGACGCTTTAATTCTGTTACGGACTGCTTGGCCCGGTGGTGGATTGCTTTTTGATGCGGGTACTGAAAATTCAACCTGCGCTCTACTTCATCATTTAATTGTGATTCATCGTTGAATGGCTTCCATTCCTTCACAGCTCTTTCAAGTGCCTCATGGTTCTGCTCCTCGACTGTTGCAGGGTTCACGAACTCATTCGCATGATGAAGGGAGATTCGCCAATGGGATTCATCGTTGAAAATATCCTCAGGAATACGGTTAATGGACGCTTCACCGCGAAGCACTTCATTTTGCTCATGTCGAATTAACGCTGGTGCCACCCAATCCAGATACGATTTCGTTTCAAGTCTGTATTGAGACGGAAGTACCCAAGTTGGATGATCAATCCATTCTTGCCATTTTTGCATTTTCTTGTCTAACGAAGATACATTACCGACCATTACGAGCTTTTCTTTCGCTCGTGTTAAGGCAACGTAGAGCACACGCATCTCTTCAGCTAGTAACTCTCGTTGTTTTTCTTTTTTTAGTGCATGGTAGGCAAGCGTTGGATACATAATTCGTTTTTCTGGATCAATGTATTTACTTGCAAAACCAATATCTTTATGAAGCAAGTACTTGGCCATTAGGTCGCGCTGATTAAATTGCTTATCCATCCCGCCAAGGAGTACAGCTGGGAATTCCAGTCCTTTACTTTTGTGAATGGTCATAATCCGAACAACGTCCTCTTGTTCTCCTAACGCACGGGCCGCCCCCAGGTCTTCTCCACGCTCTTCAATTCGTTCAATAAAGCGAAGGAACCGGAACAATCCACGGAACGATGTAGACTCATACACACGCGCTCGATCATATAAGGCACGAAGATTAGCCTGACGTTGTCTTCCACCAGGAATACCACCTACGAAATCGTAGTAGCCTGTCTCCCGGTAAATTTGCCAAATCAATTCAGATAGTGATCCTTGTCGAGCACGAACACGCCAAACATCTAACCGCATCAAGAAGTGTTCGACATTTTGTACGAGTTCTTGGTTCTCTCCTACCCTACGATATTGTTTCAATGCGTCAAAATAAGCTGCATTTTTTTTCGTTAATCGTATGTTTGTCAAATCGTCCTCATTCAATCCAACAATAGGTGAACGTAGTACAGAAGCTAGAGGGATATCCTGGCGAGGGTTATCAACCACCTTTAGGAGACTAAGCATGATTTGAATCTCAATAGCTTCGAAATAGCCGGTAGATAATTCAGCATAAACAGGAATTCCTTGCTGCTTTAACTCCTCCACTATCGTGGGAGCCCATGTCATAGAACGTTGCAAGATGACAATATCTCGGTATTGTATGCTCCGCTTAGCCCCTGTTGCTTTATCCACAACCTGCAATGGCTCACCGTCACCATGTCCTAGCCATTCTTTAATCTTCTTCGCATAGGCTCTTGCTTCCAGTTGCGCTTTTTCTAAATCATGTACATCTTCATTGGATGATCCTTCCCCTTCATCGGAAGCTTCGCGATCAATAACCATTAGTTCCGCTTCGGAATCATCGGAGGTGATTTCATCATAAATCGTATTGCTATAAATGAGTTCTGCATCTCTGTCATACGTCATTTCGCCAACATCTTCATCAAGAATTTGTCGGAAAATATAGTTTGTTCCTGCCAAGACTTCTTTCCTACTACGGAAATTTCTTGCCAAATCTACCCGTTCAGCAGGGTGCTCATCTTGAGCAAATTGCTTGTATTTTGAAATGAATAACGATGGTTCCGCATGACGGAAGCGATAAATGCTTTGCTTCACATCCCCCACCATAAACACATTTCCGGCTTGTTCACCTTGAGAAATCATTCTAAGAATGGTTTCTTGTACCATATTGGTATCCTGATACTCATCAATCAATAATTCAGTGAACTGACTTTGATAGCTCTGAGCAACTTCAGATGGAACAATGTTTTCAGGCGTCGAAGATTCATCCATTAATACTTGCAGGCAATAGTGCTCTAGGTCAGCAAAGTCCACAAGTGCCTGTTCCTTTTTCTTTTGCTGAAAGCGTTGATGAAAGTCCTTCACAAGTGTCATCAGTTGCTCTACAACAGGTGCTAATGACTCCATATCTTGTAGATAAGCAGGAAGAGAACGGGAGAACCATTCTTGCGCTAAGGATTGCCAACGTTTTTTGTAACGATCCCGAAGAGTTTTGACGCGCTCTTTCTTTTCCTCATCACATTCAACTTTTTTGCCCGATAGCTTTTTAAAACTACCCGCCTGTTGCATATACGTCTGTAAATCCTGCCATGATAAATCAATGAGCCCCAACGCTTGTTGCATGCGTTCCCTGTCATCATCAATCGCATCAGCATAATGGTAAGGTCCATCACTTTCTCGCGTCAGATTCAGGGCTTGCTCTGAATCAGCAAGCATGGCATGCAATTGATTTTTAACCTCCCGCTTTAAGATAGTTAGCCATTCGAGTTTTTCCTCTGGCGTCTCAGGACTAACCTTGTACATCTCGATAACTTGGTTCATCCATTGCTCTGGCCATGGATTTTGCATTGCAAATTGGTATAGGCTCATCATAAGGTGCTCTACTTCAACATCACTACGGTCACTTGAGAATCTGTCTACCACTTCAAAAAATCGTTCTCGTTCCTCACCTTCAGCCCCATACCACTCTTCAAACAAATCCTCCATAATCTCCTGACGCATCAAATCCGCTTCGATTTCATCTGCAATCCGAAATTGAGGATCTAAATCTAATAAATAAGCGTAGCGGCGCACTACATCCATACAAAATGAGTGAAGTGTAGAAATGGAGGCTCGTTGTAGTAACGAAAGCTGTTTCTTCAAATGAGTCGAATCTGGATTTTGTTCCAGCGCCTGTTCGAGAGCTTCACCAACACGATTACGCATCTCTTGTGCTGCTGCATTGGTGAAGGTTACGACAAGTAGGGAATCAATATCTGTCGGTTCATCACGACTGAGCAATTTTTGAATAATCCGTTCTACAAGTACAGCCGTTTTACCTGACCCTGCCGCTGCCGCTACGAGCATATCCTTCCCACTTGTATAAATAGCTCTTTCCTGTTCTGGTGTCCAAGTAGGCATTACGATTCCTCCCCTCTTTTTGTAATTTTGTCTAAAATTTCTTCATCCTTCATTCCTTTTAATGATCGGTAGCTATTTTCTTTTAGGGAAGGATCAAACTGACAAACAGAACGGAATTCACAATAATCACAAGCAGCTTGCTGGTCTTTTTGGAATGGATTAAGATCGACCTTCCCATTTGTAATGTCTTCTCCTGCTTGCATCATCAAATCCCGAATATATCCTTGAAGTTGTTGGAATGACGCTTCCTCCGCTGTTTTAGAACTTTTCAAGAAATCTCCATTTTTCTTTAATCCTGCTGGCACAATATGACTTGTACCTGAATCTAAGCTTGTATCCATCATTTTAACAATCTCTTCATCTTCTAATAAAAGGCCTTGCATCTTAAACTTTTTGAACAACTCTTTTTCAATATCTACATCATCGAGTAACGTATTATCCGATAGCATCGGGTTATGAACATGAAAATAAAGCACTCCTGCAGGTGAAGCTTGAGCCCCAAGCCATTGCTGTGCATGCGTTAACACTACATCTAAATACGCTAACATCTGCAGTGCCAGCCCATAATACACTTCAACAAGATCGAGCCCTTTAGAACTGGATTTATAGTCGATGATCCGTAGCAACATCCCTTCATCCCCTTGAGCTCGATCCACACGGTCAATACGTCCTCTAAGAAGTAGCTCAAAGCCATTTTTCAAATCAAGCTTCATTGGTGGAATTATTTCATTAGGACCAAAACCTAGCTCAAGTCCAACAGGAGAGAACTGACTGCGCTTCGCCTGTTCACTCAGCATATAAGCAGCTCGAGCGACTACGTCCTGTAATTTGCGTTGAATATATTGATAGCGATTTGAGCTATACAAAATTTGGTGCTGCAAAATTGGAGATAGCTGATGAACAGCCCGCTCAGCGTACTGATTCGTATCTTGTTGAGATATTGTGTTCCAATCGCGCCCCTCCGCTTGAATCCATTCTGTAATTTGCTTTAAAGCCTCATGGAACAGTGTACCTATATCAGGTGCATCCAGTTTATAAACAGAACGCTCTTGAAGTCCAAGACCGTATTTAGCGAAGTGCTGATAGGAGCAACGATAATACGTTTCCAGCCTTGAAACACTAGCTTTGACTTGCTTCGGGTACAACTCTTCTGTTGTGTTCTTCCCGAGATTTGCTGGTGTATTTTCATAAAATAAACTCATCAACACACGTCTCGTATCCAGATGGTTCTTATCACGTACAATGAACCAGTCCAGTACATCCCACCACACATCCTTCATTGGATATCCCCGTAAATAACGAGAGAGCTGGGCGGTTAAGACAGAGCGTGTTTTTTCTGGAGTGGTAATAAATCGTTCAGCATCCTGATGATCATCATCTTCCTGGAGAAGCATTTTTTCCTCCGCACGGGGAAATAACTCCTGAATTCGCTTGACCATGGAAGATGGTGTCTTCGACTTCCCTTCCTCATTACTTAGCGGATAACTGACCCATAAGTAATCAGACGGAGCTGTAAAAGCCAAGTACACGTAAAAATGATCGTCCAATAGCTGACGTTTGCTACTATCTGCAAGCTGCATGCCATGCTCTGATAATAACTCTCGTTCCTGCTCAGAAATCATCCCTTCAGCAGGTGGCTTCATTGGCCATAAACCTTCATTCACACCTAGTAGAAAGGCACATTTAATGCCTGAAATACGCGAACGATCGACACTACCTACAATGACATGATCCATATTTGGCGGTACATGGGCAAAATCAAGTGATTCAAAACCTGTATCGAGCGTAGTACGGAAAACAGATAAGGAAAGCTTGTCATCGCCAATCATTTCTACCATTTCTTCAAACAACTGAACAACTGCGTCCCAAACTTGCTCTTGCTCTCGACCTTTTTCAATTAGTCCTTGATCATCATAATCGTCGCGCCAAGCATCTAGCTTTTCAGGGACTCCAAGGTTTTCAAGCCACTCAAACAACACCTGGCACCGTTCTTTTACCGTTTTGGCTTCTCGAAGTGATTCGTCAAAAGGCAGTAAGGCTGCTGTCACCTGGTGTCGTAATCTATTTAAGCGTTCTTCCTTTCGTTTTTCTTCATCTGTTTGCGATGCTTGATTGAATCCTTTAAACCGTTGATAACGCCATCTAGAATCGCCAATCCATTTGTTTTTCGTTCGTACCCCATACTCCAAACAATAATTTTCTAGTTCATCAATGGCTTCCTGCGTTAAAGGATGTTCTGAATCAGATGATGGAATGAAATCCGTTCTTAACAAGCGGAATATTGCATCGTAGCGCCAATTCCCTTCCATAACATCCATCGCTGAACGCAAAAATTCAATCAACGGATGGTTCATCATCGTACGTTTTTCATCAATAAATACAGGGATGTTGTAGTCCTCAAAAACAGTCGCAATAATATCGTGATAGACTTCTGGTTCACGAATCAGCATCGCCATATCTTGATAACGATAGCCACTATCACGTACGAGTTCAATAATCTCTTGCGCAACTCCCTCCACCTCAGCACGTGGGTGAACAGCTTGGGCAACCGAAATTGGTGTCTTGTCTTGATAGGCAGGTGCTGGCCTTGTATTAAAATAATGTTCTAGGTGTTCAAAAGCATGTCTCTGTTGAAAACGACCTACTTCTCCATATAGGTGCTTGATTTCCGTAATCGGAACAGACACTTCATTAGCAACCTCTTGAACCTCTTGAAAGGTATGAGCCGTTTGATAGAATAAATCAAGCTCTGGAATTTCACCATACCGAGGTTCATCGAGTGTTAATGTTATCGACACACGCGCTGCTTTTTTCATTAGTGCTTGCAGTACAACTAATTCTTGTGGAGTAAAGCTGTGAAATCCATCTAAATAGATTTCAGCACCTTCCAAAAAGTCAGCTTCCTCAATTTTGTTCGCTAAAAGCTGTAGTTGATCTTCACTATCAATATATTGTTCTCTTAGGGCATATAGTAACTCTTCATATATGTAAGATAGATCCTCTAACTTGTGCTTAAGCGCTTCTTCTCCAGGGTAATGGTGAACATATTGATCCATCACATTCATTTGTTCCTGAAGTGTTTGTGGAGTCACACGATATCGCTTAAATTCCGTAATCATCGTTTCCAATTGCTCGATGAAACCTTGCTTTTCAATCGCTTTTTGGAATACGTTCCAATCGGATTTTCGTTGCTCCGTAATTTTACGTAGCATCATCTGGACACCTGTAGAGCTAATAAATTTCTTCGTTCCTCCACCAGTTTCCTGAAGCACACGCCATGCCAGTCGAGAAAAACTAAACACTTGAGCACGAATACTTCCTTCTATTCCATCTTGCTTCAATAAAGCATACTCCTGCTGGAAGGTCATTTGCTCTGGTACCATATAAATAATGGGCGGCCCTTCTGGCGAGGCTTGAAGCAGGTCTTTAATTTCCGTTAAGCAACGCGTGCTTTTCCCAGAACCTGCTCGTCCTAATAAAAATCGTATACTCACGCTTTCCTCCCCCTTTACGAACTATTTATGTATTATTTGCATACAGTAACCACTACGTATTTCTGAAGGAGTGGTCTCATGCACAGGCAAACGTGGATGGCTTTAGCCCTTGTGATAACAGGGATTTTCATTGCTAGTAACCTATATACGATGCTTCCGCTTCAACCTCAGCTAGCAGAGCATTTTGGCATTTCGATTACGACCGCATCTTTAGCCAGCACGTTTTTTATTTTCCCTTATGCTGTAGGATTGTTCTTTTTTGGAATACTAGCTGATCAGATTCCCCATAAACGATTATTAATCTTTGGGATGATCAGTTTGGTTGTCATTTCCATGCTGATTGGATTCGCACCAAATTTTTGGATCTTCCTTGCCATGAGAGCTATCCAGGGCGTAATGGCTGCAAGCTTTGCCCCCACTGCCTTCGCTTACACATTTGAACATTTTCAAGGACAGCAGCAAGCTTTCATCATCGCCATGATTAATACCGGCTTCTTATTTGCAGGTATATTCGGTCAAATCTTATCAGTTGCCCTTACCGATGTTGGTGATTCGTATAAGACTGTTTTTTTTGGTTTTTCTCTTATTTATTTCCTATGCTTTCTAGCCATGAGCATAACTCTATACACATCAACCATGAAGAAGAAAAAGATTGTATTTTCCCTGTCTCCTATTTTATCATTTTTTCAATGCAGACCCTTACAGAAACTTTATGCAATTTCCTTTTTCTTACTAATGGCAGTCATGTTGTTTTATGGAAGTTTTGAACTATTTATGTACGAAGCAAGCATGAATCTTCCATTTTCACTTCAAACATTCCGGTTTATTGGATTAATAGGAATCATTCCAGCTTTCTTTGCTGGCACGCTACAGAAACAGCTAGGACCAAGAGTTGTCTTGAGCGTGTTTCTCATGCTTATGGCACTTGGTATTACTATTCCATTGTTCACGATAAGCATATGGACGTTGCTTATGGCATCTATATTTCTAATTGCATCGACAGCATTGACTATCCCAATGGTCATTCTACTTATTGGCCAATTCGCTTCCCATGCTAGAGCAAGTGCTGTCTCGATTTATTCTTTTACTCTTCTAACAGGAGCAAGCATCGGGAGCATTGTAGCAGCCTGGGTTCCCTTTACTATCGTTCTCGCTGGAGTGGCATTATTGTTTGCCTCCCTTTCCTTACTAAGCTTAACCATCCAGAAACCTTCGATATTTATTGAATCGCAACAACAACAGAAAATGAAACAGATTGGCGGGCAGCTTCGAAATAAGTGATATTCCTTCTGTTCAGATTCCATCAAAAGAACAAAAGCGCAAGCGCCCGGTTAGCGACGTACAAACTGCTGCCCACAGGACGTGGGTTGGTTCGATGTTGCTGCATGACGCAGCGTTTTTAATCGAACTCCCTATGAATCGTTTTGAGATAAAGGAAACACGTAAGGAGGTGCAGGAAGTTTGCTAGTCGCTGGGCGCTGGAGCTGGACGTGGCCTCTATAACTTACTTAGTTATGCACAAGCCAACATTTTTATAATTGTACGCTAGACAATAAAAAAATCCTTCCACACATAAAGGTGGTAAGGATCTCTATAGGCGTTAAAAAGTTAAAGCAAGTTGAGAAATAGGCCAATATCGAACATCAACTTTTCCGACAATGGTCTCAATCGGTACAAAACCAAAATAACGACTATCTAGCGATTCTCTTCGATTATCTCCTAGTACAAATACGTGCCCTTCTGGAACCTCATTCCTATCTGTCGTATCTTCTAGAGTAAAGGACTCTGTCAGAGGTTTTCCATCATTTTTTCGATAAGGATCTAGGTACTTCTCCTCCACTTTCTCACCGTTCAAATAGAGCATATCACCTTTATATTCAATACGATCGCCGGGTAATCCAATTACACGCTTCACATAGTCCTCTTCTTTGTTGGCATGAAAGACAATCACATCTTCGTGGTGAACATCCGCCCAGTCATAGACTACTTTATTAACCATTAGTAAGTTTCCATCAAATAAAGTAGGTTCCATCGATTTTCCGTCAACGATGTAGCTTGCAAATAAAAACGTTCTAAATGCCATGGCAAGTACAATCGCAAACAAAATCGTCCTTACCCACTTCCATATGTTCTTCATATTCATGGATTTACTCCTCCAGGTGTATTCTATAAACATCTTACCCGGATTATTTTGTATTTAATCGTTTGCACTTGCTTTTTCCTGTTCTTTATCTTGCTCTTTCTCCTGGGCTTTTCTCTGTAATCGACGTTCTAAATATTTCCCAATCAGCCAAAATACTGCTATGCAGATTCCTACGACTATTGTTTTCATAGGATGCTTGGCAAACTCTGTTATACTATGGCCAACATAGGCAATGGTAAATATCATCACGGCTTTACCTAATAAGACCGCCAACGCAAACTGTTGAAAGCTCACCTTAGATAATGCCCCTACTACGTTAATAATAGCGGAGGGAGAAAACGGAAAGCACATTAGTAAAAACAATGGACCAAAGCCGTGCTTTTCTAACCATTGCATAACCCGCTGTACTTGTTTATGTTTCCGAACAAACTGAAAGAAACGCTGTTGACCAAGGCGCCGAATCACTCTAAACACAATCAATGCTCCTAAGGATGCTCCAATCCACGAATAAAGAAACCCTTTTAATAAGCCATACGCAATCGAATTTCCTAGTACAAAAATAAACAAAGGTAAAAAAGGAAAAATAGCTTCAAATAGTGGTAATAATATCCCTGGCAAAGGGCCTAGCTGCTCATATTGATTCAACAGCTGCATGATGAAATCATCAAATGTATCGTCCTCAATCATCTTTTGTAACGATTCGAAGTCTAAGTTCTGGATTTTTTTCATATGTATTCTCCTATTTCATTTTCCACACGTCTTCTTCCCTTTGATATACAGTATTACTCTTTTATTCTAATTCAAAACCTTCTCCTGTGCCTAGAACTATACTTATTTCACCTAAACCTAAAGGTGCTTTCAAATCTAGTTAGAGATGCGATGGATAAAAAATGTATCGATTTTCATAATATTGGTGTTTGTTTTTACATATATATAGGGTATAATAGAACGTGTGTTCGATTATACAGGAGGGAAGAGAATGCGTTATCTCAACGAAGAGGACCGAGAACTCGCATCACGATATCTATTTTTATCGATGGCTCTAATTGTGATCGCTCAGGACATTCGTACAATCGAAAAAGGTACCTTTAAAATCAAAGAACCCTACTTAGAGCTCCTTAGAAAAATGGAGCACAAGGGGAAAGCGGAACGAAAATACTTAAAAGAAGTTATGAAGAATAAAAAACTAGACGTGATCTATTTAAATAAAAACGAATCCTTTTCATCGTATTTATTTACGTGTAATGGGTACGAAGAGAAACGAAATTATTTCAATCCAGCAATCCGGAAAAATGTCGAAACAATTATTTATGAGTTGATGAGGAAAGGTATGCAGGCAAATTATCATTTGGCTTCAGCTGAGTAATAAATGGGGACATTTTGGATGGCTAAGTTCACATTAGGCGAACACTTCCCATAGATTCACTAGTGCATTCCCCTATTTTTGTGAGAAACAGTCACTTTAAATTCCAAACGCATATCCTTTATAGGTGAACTCACTTGTAAAGCCTAGAAGCTCTGCAACAGACCTAGATGGATGATTTTTCCACGCAGTCCCAATAAGGCGTAACTTTTCTTCACATACGAATGTGCCACCTTTTGTCCTAATTTTTTGCCTTGATGATGCTTGTCTGTTTTTATATCAACAACATGAAGATTACTTGCGATAAATCCAGTGAAACAAACACTCACTATGGCTTGACCATAAACAACACAATATCCAATCCCCTTTCTTAAAAAGGAATCAGCATCTGACCAAAACTCTAATAGCTTTTTATGTAAAAACTCAATATTTTGCATTATATCGGAGTCATAAAGTTCTTTTGTAATTTGCTTTATCTCATATCCCGGCTCTAAACAAGGTTCTTTCTCTTTTGCGTAATCCTCTTTGTAAAGCTTGAAAACATTTTTTCTCCAACTCTCAAGTTCTCGATCAGCAAAAACATGTTCTATCGTCTCATTCCAGTGACTATGATTCCCCATTACCTCAAATGAATCTAGCTTTAATTGTCTCGCCTTTGGAAAAATAATCTCCTCTATAAAGTCATTAATTTCCTAAACTAGTTCGTCTAATGTACAATACGTTTTTTCACAAGTGACAGTCCCTTTCGAAGCAGTAATGATTATTGCTGGTGACAGATGAAAATGCTCTAATTCAAGAGATGAGAGTTCAGCTTATGACCTCTTTTCGATGACGAGAAACTCATCCCCTCCCCATCTAGCTACAATTCCACTTTTATCTACTCTGGTTCTCAGCTACCTCACAAATTGCTCTATCACCCACTTCATGTCCATAATGATCGTTAATTTGTTTAAATTGATTAATATCAACTAACGTCACCTTTATTCTATCGGTAGTTTCCAAACTATTAAAAAATCGATCATATTTCTTGTAAACCCATCTTCTGTTAAACGCTTTTGTTAAATAACCTCGTTTTGATAGAAACTTCACTCGATCAAACTGCTTCCCTATCCACCACCCATTAATACCTCGACAATTGAAACAGCAAGACTAAACCAAAATCTAGGTTCATCTAGTTAAGAGAACCGTTTATTATATACGTGTACGCATTCCAATATATCTAGGAAAAGTACGATGGCCATACTGATTATTCTCCCTTTATATCCCAAACCAGTGTCCTCCTGGTGTTTGTGCGTCATATTTGAATACTAATTCCCACAGACCATAGAACCAAAACCATTCGATGCGTGAGTCTAAATATCTATTTTTATGTATTTTTCGATATCAAAAGGTTGCAAGGATAGAGATTCAGGCCCTTCGTCTATATCATCTTAAGTTAGAAATATAAAAAAAGGGATGATATATGTCGAAAAATAAGATATCTTGTCGATATACACTATATAAATTCATACAACTGTAAAGACAACAAAGGTTAAAATCTGGGTTATTCAGGAGAGAAAGGGGGAGTTAACATGAAAATAAGTAAACTGAATAGTCAACGATTAGGTGAGATTCTGCTGGGTACTCCGTTAAAATCACATCAAGCGAACCATAATAAGATTCAATCCACTATGGAGGCTTCCATTACCTCTTCTGAAGAACATTTAGAAGGAAAATTCGTACATGACGTATTCACCAAAAACACGCAAGACATTATCGACGAATGGTATGATGGAGACGAAAGAGCTGCAAAACTTTTAGAGATGATTCAAGAGGATCGTCCTTCAAACCAATAAAAGTAGCGTGTGGGCATCACATGCTACTTCCCTTCTTAACTATAAGAACATTGCAGAGCCCGCTATAATAGAACCGACTAATACGATAGCTAACTATAATTTTCTTCATATTCCCCATCCTTTAACCCACTTTTCTACCGCAGATCTATTGGAACTCTTTGCCAACAACCTCATCGTAACATTTTTTTCATTACGATAATATTGCTTAAACAAGTACAATAGATATGTCTGGTTCTCAAATAATCGTAACCTCGTTAATAGCGTGTAAACTGACTTCGACCTTATCTTTACTTTCTTGATTCACCACATATAATGTCTTCTTTTCATGGATGATCGAAAGAATTTTGACTTTTGCATATCTATAGTCAAATCCGTTATGATAGCTAATTCCAACCGTTAAATCATCCTTTAATGCAAGTTGTAGCTTAAAGTCAATTTCTGCAGCTTGCTGCTCATCTAGATCCCCTTTTTCTACCCGTTCATCTTCTCTCCACATCTCTTTCAGCTTTTCTACATGTTCTGGAAGCATCATTGAGGTCCATTTAATAGTTCCTCTATCATTTATACGTTCTCTCGTCATAGATATCCCTCCACTTTCAAAACGAACATTTGTTCTTATTATATCGATTCTGACAGTTCAAATCAATAAGGAATAGGTAGGAAGTATCTAATTTCGAATTTGAATAAAGTAACTTAAACCTTGTTCTTCAAGAAAAGACTTTAACAAAGTGTTGATAATGTTGAACCATATTATTATATAATTCTTTTATTTTCACTTTACGCTTTAAAGCGTTAATGTTATGATAATTCTGAACACTTTATCTATTAGAATTTCCCCTTAAAGAGCTGATTGGAGTATTATCCAATCAGTTTTTTCTTTCTTGATGAACCAACTACACACATTATGGTATCAAGATGCTAGCTCCTTATGACGAAGTAGTTTAAAACTAATATGGAAATGATGTTTTAATGAAAAAGGTACAATAGGAAATAAAGATAGCCTCATCCTCATAAGAGAGGAGGCTATCATTTGGGTAAGTTCGATATTTTTTCGTTTTATTATGAATCATTAAGATTTATTAGTATTTTTCCTATATTTCCTCTATCAGCCATCAGTTGAAATCCTTTATTAACTTCCTCTAAACTTAATTTTTCACTAATTTTCACGTCTAATTCTTCAGTTGATAATAATGTCATTACAGTTTCGGCACTCTCCCTAAGTGATTCTGGATAATCATGCTGTCTCTCACCAGGGCTATAACCTATAACCGATCTAGATGTCGAATGAAGATTTGTCGATAAAATCTGCCCCGGTTTACCAGAAGCATGGCCGTAGGTTATCAACTTCCCATAAGAAGAAAGACATTTCATACTTTTTTCCAGAACTTCACCCCCAACAGAATCAAAAACAATATCTACTCCTCTTCTTTCCGTCAAATCCATTATTTTTTCTGGAAGTCTTCTTTTCTATATAGTATAGCTTGATGGGCCCCTATATTTTTTATCAATTTATCTTTCTCTTCATTTCCAACCGTTCCGTAGATTGTTGCTTTTTGTTTTTGGAGCAATTGTAGTAACGTTAAGCCAACACCTCCAGCAGCTGCATGAACTAATACTTTATCTGACTCCTTTACCACAGCTACCTTGTGTACTAATTCATATGCTGTAATTCCTATACTTAAAATGGCTACGGTATAGTCAAAAGAAACATTTTTAGGTACGTTATAAACAAGATTACAATCAACACTTACATAATCCGCTAATGCTCCTCCATTTGGAAACCCAACAACTCGATCCCCTTTTGAGAATCGTTCTACGCTCTCTCCTACCTCCACAATGGTTCCGGCACAATCAAAACCAGGAATAAAATATTCCCCTCCTAGAGAATGATAGTAACCTCTAATCGCGGAAACATCTGCAAAATTTAAACTAACAGATCCTACATTAATCAATACTTCGTTTTTCGTTAGCTTTGGACGTTGCGCATTCCTTACGCTTACATAACGTTCATTTTCTTACTATAATCACTAATAGCAGCTCTCATACTTCTCCTCTACTACATATTGTTCCAGTATCCAATGATTATCATGTTCTGTTTTAGATATTACAAAAAGGGCTTTATACTATAGCATTGCGTTGATTGCACTACTAAAACGACCTTTCTGCATAATAAGAAGTCAGCATCACGTGCTGACTTCTTTTCTTTCTTCATCAACTTGCCTCTGTAGCAGATAGAATACATTGTAAGCTAATCCAGACTTAATTCACATCTCGTGGAGTGAGTCTAAGAGATTTATCCCTAAATACAAATACCCCTAATACGATTGTAAACATCCCCGATAAGAAAATGGTAAGTGATGGGCCTATGAATTCCCCTAATAATCCACCTAAGAATGTGCCAACCGGAAAACCAATACCTGCAATCATACCTAATACCCCTAACACTCTACCGCGTATTTTGTCAGGAACTAGCTGCTGCTCCAAAGTTGGCTCGACAATATTATAAGGAGCATATACTACTCCTCCGAAGAACATAATGATATAAATGATAGTTTCGTTGGTAAACTGACTCATAATCACAGGAGCTATTCCCCATAGGCTAATTACAACTCCGAGTGAATATGAATAGTAAACATCCATTTTCAAACGCACCCAAATAAACGAGCCTATCAATGCGCCAACCGCAAATACTGTCCAAATCAGCCCCAACGTGCTTGGACCACCATTTACATTTTTACCTACAAAGACCGGTAGAACCGGCTCCAGTGGTGCATAGGTAACATTAAATACTAAGGTTACACTCGCAATTACAATTAGTATTCTATGTTTTTTTAAAAAGGCAAATCCCTCTTTTGTATCTTCTTTTATTTTTGCGATCTTTTCTTTCCATGAGAGAGTATAATCTTGTTGAGTCATATCTTGATGGAATATCTCATTGGGGATAAGAAAGTATAGGAAGGATGCCAGCAAAAATAACACTACGGTAATGATCAATGTAATGGGGGCACCAAGAAAACCGGACAAAAACCCTCCTATCGCAGGTCCTATTAAATAACCTGATTGACCCGTAATAGCTAACATTGCATTCGCACTTTCTAATTCTTCTTTCGCCACAAAAGCTGGCAATATAGTAGTACTTCCTATATCAGTAAAAGCAGATAAAAAACCATTAAGAAAAATTATGATAACGATTGATGAAAACATCAATAGATCTCCCCAATATAAAAGGGGAATAAGCAAAAGAAACATACCTCTTAATCCATTCTCTACAACCATTAACGTTCTTCTATTAAATTGATCCAGTACAACTCCCGCAAAAACGCTAGATATCAGTGGTGATATCGTTGCTGCTGTAATTACAAACCCAATCGCAGAAGCTGAATTAGTCAGTTGATATACAAACCACGCAATTGCAATCCACGAAATCTTTTTAGCTAGTTCTAGCACTAACCTAGCTATAAGAAAAAAGGTGATGTTTCTCTTAGCTAATACATGCAGCATATGAAAAGAACTCCTCAAAAACTGGTAAATCATTATGATTCCATTTATTTCACACTTTCATATAATTCTACTTTCCTGTCAATTAGTTAACGAATCTCAATTGACATACAGAAAATAAAAACAGCATGCGACCTGCACATGCTGTTCATTGTCAATATTGTAGACCCCTAAAAAGATTACACAAATGGTTCTGCACCTTGATCTCAGAACCGAGAATATATTCATGAAAATTAGTCTTTTTTGATTTATTTATTTCGAACTAATTCACGGTTTTCAAAATAACCGGCAGTTTTCGTAAAAATAAACGTAATGAATACCGAATATAAAACTGCCATATAGAATCCAGCTCCTACACCTATACCTACACCACCTACAAATAGAATCATAGCCGCAGAAGTAAGTCCTTTAACTCTTAGTCCATCCTTTAATATCACTCCCGCACCAAGGAAACCTAATCCAGATACTATTTGAGCAGCAAGTCTCATAGGGTCCATTACTTTCCCGCTAAATGGTTCACTAAATGAAGATGCACTATTTATCGAAATAATTGTAATCAAAGTACATGCAGTAGACACATAAGTATAAGTCTTCATACCTGCTGGTTTATGTTTTGAGGTTCTATCCATTCCTATCATAAAACCTAGCAAAGCACTCAATGTAATCTTAAAATACATTTCATACTCTATAAAGAAAGACGTAATAGTTTCCATAGTATCAACTCCCTTCTCATTATACTAAAATTACTTTTATTAGATTACAATAATCTTCCTATGTAAAAATATATATGCAAGAAGAAGAGGAAATAATGTAAAAAAAGATGTCTTTTAATGCCTAGGAGATAAAGTAGGGAAAATAGAGAGAATAAATATCAAGCTTTAAAACGCTAGTACGTGCCAAAGATGTAATGAAATTCAATCCGGATCATCAAGGTAATAATATGTTTCATTAAATATGTTAATAGTTTCTTCATTAATTTTTATAGTTTTATTATCTATCCACTTAAAATCTAAGTTTTAAAGGAATATATATTAAACAAATATATATTTGAAATTAAAAGTATAATAATAGTTATTAGAATATTTTTTAGTGTCATTAAACCTCCACCTTCACATAACAAAACAAGAACTCTACAAACTCTCTAGATATAAAGAATTCTCCTTTACTCATCATCTTTTTCTTTTACATATTGATTAGCATTATAAGTTATTTCTCGTAAAGATTTAAGCATATTATCCACTTGTTTACTTTTTTCCTTGGAATAATATTTTTCAAAATTATACAAAACATTATCAGTTGTAGCTTCAAAGACTGTTTATCCGAATATTAAGTTTAAATCATAGGCGTCATGTAGGCCTTCAAAATAATCAATACTCCTCTTTTGTTCCAACGCATCAGCTATATTCACAAAATACCTCCCTCTTTTATATAGCGTGTTTACCCAAGTTGTACTTATAGTATCTATATTAGGCTGAGAGGATTTTTCTTCTACTGCTCCTCCCCAATTACACCCACTTAATACTAGATCTAAAATCACAATTAAATTCAAATAAATTACACACTCACATTAGTTGGACTGTAGAAGATTATTAGAAGTATATTTTAGAATCCCTCTTTTATTAACAAATTTTTCAATAACACATCAAAAATTGTAGAATTCTGTCGATATATGCTAGCATAGGCAAATTTTACGAAAGTAAAAGACGCAAAGCCACGGACCTAAAGTTTTATGTACCACGGTAGCCGGGTTGCACATCGAATCCCATTTCCTAATTTGCCTTAATATTTAGCGAAAAGGGGGATGTCTTCATGCATAGCGTAATGCTAGTTGATGACTCCAAATTCATGCGGTCATGGCTGAAAAGCCTACTTCATGACTCAAATTACTATGTTGTAGCAGAAGCAAGTGATGGTTGTACTGCTACTACACTCTATAAGGAACACAGACCGGAAGTAGTTATTTTAGATATCACATTGCCATGGCTTGGAGGTATCGATTGTCTTAGAAACATTTTAGATGATGATCCTAATGCCAATGTGATGATGTGTTCATCAGTAGGTCATAAATTCCATGTAACGGAGTCTCTCAGAATAGGAGCTAAGGACTTTATAATGAAACCGAACTTTAGTCATTTAATTGAGTCCTTAGATAAAATAACTTCAGAAAAGAACTTCATCGTTAAGTGAAATCTATATTCAATAGACGATTGAACTACATAGAAAGTCAAATGTCCTATATATGATTTATATTCAATGTAGGGACTTGCGACAAATTTCCTGTTTTCTTCCTATAACTTGAAATTTTCTGAATATTAACCATATAATGTAAACACATCCAAATTAAGGAGGTGTTTTCTACATGGAAAAACTAAAAAAGTTTGGTTTAGTAGGTGTTGTAGCGCTAGGTTTAATCGCTGGAACATCATATGCAGGTGCTAATCAATCCGAACAGGCATATGATGCATGTGAGTCTTGGTATTACACAGATTGTTAATAAAATACTTAGTTTAGCTCCCCCCCTAATAGGGGAGCTCTTTTAACTCTAATTAATAAGCTCAAGCTGTAATTCTTTGAGTTCTTATATAAAATACCTTCTGTAAGGAAAATTCATTGTTAATCACCCTCCCTAACAAGATAACCATTGTCATATAATTCAAATAATGTATAATGAAAAATCAGGAAATTTGGGTTTCGCTGTTTCTACCCCTAATTCAGTGATTATTAATTTGAAACTCTTCAAGATAAAATTTCCTGGAACTTAAGAGCTAAGTTCCCCTCACTAAATGTTTTGAGCGCATGTGTTATTTGCACATTGCGCTATTTTTTTGCTTTAATTTCTTAGCCCTCTATTTATTTATTACTATCCATAAATTCAATCATTTCTTCAATTGATGTACATGCGTGTTTTTAATTACACCTAATCACTATTTAGTTGCATCTATATCAAAGTTTCGAAATTGCTATTTTGGGGTAAATAATTGAAATGGCTAAATTAAGGAGTTTCTTATGAATGAAATCTTGTTAAATGATGATGAACAAGAGATAATAACAAGAGACTTAAACAGATTAAACGAATTACGAAACACTATCTCCCATACAGACTCAAATTATTTGACAGTACTAGACTCCGAAATAGATTTAATTCACACAGCTTTAACCAATAAACCGACTTAATTATTAATTTTTGAATTTCTATTATTTCGTATATATTATTGTTCTATCATTCCAACTAAACTTCAAAGCACATGGCCTTAAGAGCTATGTGCTTTTTTCTTTTTTATAATTTAAGAACATCTAAGCTGTTGCCTTGATATATCTCTATTTAACTTCACCCCCTTGAAATTCCAATGTATAATTTCTATCTAACTAAGAATCCAATGACATTTTCCATGAAAGGCGTTCAGTCTATATACTGAGCGCCTTTCTCTATTTAATAAACACAAGCTATTTTATTGAAGAACCTTTTCAAAGGAATGATTTTTGGTAACACTAATAATAAAATCATGGAGTTGTTGTTATTATGGATCAACAAACATACTTAGAAAAAAACCTAGAATTTTATGAAAAACTCACTAACATGGCAAAATCAAAAATACCGTTCTGGTATGAAAACGTATTATTCACACCTCATTGGTGGGCAGGATTAGCATTATCAACTGCACCATGGATAGTTTGGTTCTTACTAAGCAAAAAAGAAAGTAGAGATAGACTTTTGTATTCAGGATTTTTAGTTATATTACTTTCATCCTTCCTTGATTTTCTTGGTGTGAAGTTTGGGCTATGGGTGTATCATTATGGGCTATTTCCTTGGATACCTGCATATGCACCTTGGGACTGCTCGCTAATACCAGTGATAATTATGGGGTTGATTGAATATAAACCCCATGTTTCACCACTATTAAAGGGCTTGATATATGCTTTCTTGACTTCATTTATAGGTGAGTCTATATCTAAGTATTTTCACCTTTATGAAGAACTACAATGGAGTTCCTTTTATTCATTTCCAATATTCTTTTTGATCTATTTGATTGCTCATTGGGCAAGCCTTAGAACCAACTATTCACATTATAGACATTAGAATAGTATTAAATATATTACCATTATGCCGGATAATTAAATCACTCTCTTTTCATACTCTCATTCACAGCTTCCACATTATCCGGCGTGGCAAAAAGGCTCACCTTCAATAAGAATCAAGTCCATATCTTCATGACCCATCTGCATTAAGTGTTCAATGATTTTCTCTGCGCTCATTGGGGAATCTCCCTCCATCCATGCCGTTTACGACTTTTAATTCATATTTGTATAGAGGCTCATACCGATGAACGGCATGAAACCCCTCTTTCCGAAACAACAGGTCCATACTCGCTGCCGTTTCCGTTTTGCATGTTACGCAGCTCCATCTTGAGAATCTTCATCGTCTTCATTTGCACCCAACTCACTACCACTGTCACTAGGATCTTCTTCACTATTCACTTGAGTATCTTTCCATTCCTTCCACTTTTCAGCTAAAGGAGCTACATGTTCACGATACAAATCCAACATGTCCACGATTCTTCCTGAGGAGATATCTAAATCACTCGCTAGCTTCATATAAGATTCTCCTTCTAATCGACGCTTAGCAATGTTTGCGAAATCTCCGGGGTATAATTGGGAGCTAATCCTTCTTTGATGGACTGATATCCACAACCTCGCCTTCTATCTCTTTCCCTTCTTCCTTAGTAGGGACCTCATCTAAAAATAACAACAGCATGCGACACGCGCATGCTGTTCATTGGGATTTATATATTTTAGGTAGAAGACACAAACGGCTCTGCCACGTGATCATAACTTCCCTGTTTCGGATAAGTGTGAAAACGCTCCGTAAGCTTATATCGAAATTGAGCTGTTCGCTGAATCTGGTTAAGTAGTGAACCATGGGAGATGGTAAGCTTAACGTTTTTTTGATTTTTGAATACTATAATGGTACTCATATCGTCTTTAGCTCGTTTCACATGGTCTATGTGGGTATGTGAAATCCAAGAGCAATTACTATGTTGTGGGGATGTTGTGGGAAAGAAATACATGCCACTAACTGGGTCAATTGCTATGGGAGCTTTATGTGTTATACCGCTAACATCCTTCGTTCCGTCTTGTCTTCCTCTTAAACTAGAACCAAAATATTTGCAAGCTTGATCAATTAATTTTTTTGGCGTTGAATTGACATAAAATCCTTCGTTACCTTCGAAAACATAGGAGACGGTTTTTCCGTTCTCATCCTTATCTGCCACTACTGCTTGTGTAAAAGGTGTAACCTCAAAGTGCTCTTTCCATAACATGTTTAACATCCTCTCATAATAAGTTCTACATGTAAGAAAGTAGCATAAATGGTTTTACTTTTTTGTAAAACATCCCAAAAAATACAGTTTTTTAATTTCTGTAAAGGGAATAAATTATGAATAAGCATTTCGCTGATTAATGCGAGTGTCTTATTCAACATTTACTTCTGGGGATTCTGCTTCATATGTTAAATCCGCATCTATGACGTGACTAGTGTATCCGCCATCGCTCATTCCAAAGTCCGGATTCAAAGGAGTGTAGATTTTTAGCTCTCGGTCCGTTTCTGGATCATGATTCATAATGCTCTCTCCTTTTATCACTTTTTCTTAGAATGTGCAAAATAAGTGAAATTTAAACGTCTTAGGCTGAGAGTATAATTACTTCTTTTCAGTGTGTTTGTATACACATGAAGGTCAAAAAAGAGTTTTATCGAATATTAAGAAATAGGGAAATATGTCGTTAGCCAAAGGAGGAATGATTATGTGGGGAAGAAAAAAAAGAAATAACAAGAAAAAAGATACGCATCAATATTCTAATGACGAACTTCCAAAACGTGATGTATCCATTCATGAAGTCCGACAAGCTATCCAACGGTTTACTTCTCACCTACCAAACGGCGTAGAACTCCAAACCATTATTAATGAAGATAACACAATCAATTACGAGTTACTTTCACCTTATTTAGATGCAACCCCCAATGAAACTTATTACATGTCTAAGGAAACATATGAGGTTTTTGATGAGAAGGATAAGCAGCTTGCTTTTGATTTAGATCACATACAGCAAGCAATTGATAGATACATGAAACAAACGAATGAGTTACCTATCATTGATGGTGATCCCTATAATAAGGTTAATTACTTCAAACTTGAACGACTAGGTCTCATATCCTACAGACCAGAATTTACATTTTATATTACGGACGAAGAATATTTAATAACGTACGAAGCACCTTCTTCCAAAAAAGGTTAATTTACCTTTGTGGAATGGTGCTTTTTCAGTAGTTAATTACATGCTTGATATTCCCAAATAGCCTCATTATCTTGAAGACTTGGATTCGAGATAATGGGGCTTTTATTGGTTATAAGAGGAATATTTCCGTTGCCTTAGTTAGACTAAAGGTGTCCTGGGAACAACTCGCGTCCTGCCGTGAGCTGGCAAGCTACCTTTGCGGGAAAATCGCCCTCAGGGGATCTTGCCTACCTCTTTCTCCGGCGGGAGTCTCGTCGTTCCCAGGCCACCTCCCGCGATGTTTGAGATGAACGGATACATGGCGTTAAACAAACGAACGCAAAGATGGGCCGGGCAATTGGGTCGGTCGCTCCTATTTTTCAAAAGTAGCTCCTGTTTTTCGATTCTTGCTCCGAAAGCAGGAAAAGTAGCTCCAGTGCCCATGTTTTTATCGCAGAGATATGACAAGTCCCTGTGCTGTATTATGGAGACTATCGTGAAAAACAGATGTGTCGAGAACACAGGAAAGAGAGCTATTTCCCGGCCCATCTTTTCTCTTATTCACACCACGGAAACAATCCACTCCCCCCCAAACTATCTCGATTTCAAGTCTTCAAGATTATGCCTCGTTTGTTGAACAGCTTTTTGGCCTTTTATTTCAGTCAAAAAAAATTAAGACCATTCTTTAACATAGCATAAATAATAAAAAAAAGGACCAATGCCTCTAGGGCATTGGTCAAAAAAGAGACGACTGGTTAACTTTTGAGTGAGGGAATTACTCTGTGAACAAGTGTTGGAACTTATTCACCATGCACGTTACACAATGAGGTGTAAAGTACACAAGACTCATTAAGGCACTCATCTAAATGAATGACTAATTTGTCTTATATTTATTTTAATATAGTCTTGAATAAAAGTAACCGAAAAAGATTTGCGGAATACCGCAAGCGATTGCGTTATTGGAATAAAATACCAACATGAGGTTTTACAGGGAGTTTAGGATATTTCGGAACCTCACATGTAAAGACATCCGAATATCCCCTCTTTTTTATCATTATTTTTATATAACTTTCCTCAAGAATGATGTGTTATTCCTTATTTTCTTGGGCTTGTTTCATTATTTCTATCCGTTTTTTTATAGGAGGGTGGGTATACCTGAACCATTTCACAAATAGTGAAGGATTAATGTCACTCTTTGATTCAACCGCTAGTGAACGATAGCCTTCAATAGCAGGTTCTAGTGAATCAGTATGTTCAATTGCATATTGATCTGCTGAAAGTTCCATTTGCCTGGATACCCATAAATACATCGGTTCTGTTGCAAATAATAAAATTGATGTAATGAGCAACAGAAGTGGTATCGACTTTAAATCTGTTACAGCACGCAAATCCCATCGTCTTTTGAAACGTTGAAATATGCAAGGAATGATGATGGCAAGTCCTTTAAGTAAAATCAAACTGAATAGCAGCGATCCTAGCACACCCCAATATACATGATTTTTTACATAATGGGCAATTTCATGAGCTAAGATAAACAGAACTTCGTCTTCCTGCATATTTTCTATTGTTGTATCCCATATGACAATTCGTTTTTGAGGACCCAACCCTGTTACATAGGCATTAAAGGTTGATGTTTTTTCACTCATATTCACTTCATAGATGTTCGATTCCGAAATACCTGCTTCGTTTGCCATTCCAACAATTTCGTCTTTTATTGCGGTTTCACGCAAGGGCTGAAAATTTTCGAAAATTGGATCAATCCATACTGGTTGAATATACAAGAGAAACAAGGAAATCGGTAGAGCAATCATCCATATCGATAGCCACCAGTAGCGGCGAAATTTCATCATACACATTCGCGCTACTATTACGAGACCACTAATAATGAGAATAAAGAAAAGAGATTTTACTCCCCACTCCCCTAGCCAGTCCTTGATCGGTTGATGATTTACATCAGCCCATTGTGCCATTCCATAACCAAGTATATCTAAGGGTAAGGAAATTAATTGAAATCCCAGTGCCAAGCTTGCTCCATAAACTAAAGAACGAACCCATTCCCTTCCAAAATTCCGTTCTATAATCTGTGTATATGTATGATGAAAGGCAGACTGTAGTACCGCCCAAAGTACTACCCATGTGAATGTTGTCTGGGTAAAGTAATATGCGTGCCTAAATGCTGCATATTTTGAATTAGAATATGTTTCTAGATCATAAAGAAAACTAAAGTATAACCAAAGGACGGCTAAAAAGATGCCATATCCAAGAATGCCCTTTTTCATTCGTATCCCTCTCCTCTGCTACTTCTATTGTACTAAGTTTGTTAGTACGTATTCAATTTTCAGCCATACTTTTGTCATTAGTTGTTCACCAATTGCATGCCTTTTTCATAGGAAAATCTTGTATCATTAAAGTATGAAATCATGATTCTTTTATGATGCAAGGAGGACCAGAGATGCGAAAAAAATGGTATATATTGTTCATCTCAATTTTAGTAGTAGGAGTCGGAATTGGTATTAGCTACTTAGAGTTTTGGCGGGATGCAGGAGTTCAACTTCCTACGGATGTTAGTATGACAACACCTTATGGAGAAACATATAATCTGGATGATATGGATAAAAAAGTCCGTATTGTAGAATTTATGTACACAGCTTGCCCCGATGTATGTCCGTTAACAACACAACGCATGATGCATTTAAAGGAACAATTTAAATCAGATGGTGTGTACGGAGATCAAGTTGAATTTCTTACCATCAGTATTGATCCTGAAAATGATACACCAGAACGCCTAAGAAAATATATGGAAGTATATAATGCAGATCACGATAAAGCTTGGACATTCCTTCGAGGTTCATTAGACGACACAAAAAAATTAGCTGATCCATTCCGTTTTTTATTTAAAGATAACGGCACTGATTATATTGTTCATACTTCCTATGCTTATCTAATTGATGAAAAAAATTACCTAGTAGCCAAGTTCCCAATGGGAGAAGGTTTTGATAAAGACCGAGTATATGATCAAGTAATGGGTCTGGTGAACTAAAGAAAAGCGCAAGCGTTAGATATTGACTTATCGTAAGGAGAAATAGGAGGTTTGCTAGTTGCTGGGCACGGGAGCTAGACGTGTGAGCGACAGAACTTATGTTACTAATACAAAAGAGGCTATCCATCTGGATAGCCTCTTTATCATTATTTATGAAGCAATGTCTTATCATCAGCAAGCGCTTTTCCTCTAATCTGCTGAAACTTCTCAACTAAATCCTGAACGCTCATCTGTCTCTTCTCTTCCTCATTTGCCTCAAAAATAATCTGTCCTTCATCCATCATCACAAGTCTATTCCCCATCTGCAGTGCCTGTTCCATATCATGGGTGACCATGAGCGTTGTTAAGTTATTATCTCGGATAACATCTTGTGTGATATTGGTAATATGCTCAGCTCTGGCTGGGTCTAATGCTGCTGTATGTTCATCTAGAAGCAGCAATCTCGGCTCTGTAAATGTAGCCATCAGTAAGGATAACGCCTGACGTTCTCCTCCTGACAGTAAGCCAACTTTGGTGTGGAGTCGGTTGGCTAGGCCTACATTCAAATCGGTTAACGTTTGCTGAAACTCTTTTTTGCGATTGGAGCTTACACCTCGTCTAAGTCCTCTTTTATTTGTACGCCCTAAGGCAAGGGCTAAATTCTCTTCTATACTCATGTTGGGTGCTGTGCCAGACATCGGATCTTGGAAAACACGCCCAATCCACTTGGCTCGTTTATGCTCGGGAACGAAGGTTACATTTTTGTCATCGATTGAAATCATGCCTTCATCAGGAAATAATACACCAGCTACCATATTCAGTAGCGTCGATTTGCCTGCGCCATTACTTCCAATGACGGTAACAAAATCCCCCTCATTCAAGGTTAGTGATAGTCCTTGGATGGCTTTTTTCTCATCTGGTGTTCCCTGGTAGAACACTTTCTCAATCTGTTTGAGCTGTAGCAACTTCATTCCTCCTCTCCTCATCTAAACTTTGCTGCATGGCCTTTTGCTTTTTCATACGTTCCGATCGCTCACGCCAGCTGCTCCACATGTTCGGCAGTACGAGTGCGCCCGTTACAATAATAGCTGTGATAAGTTTCAGGTCACTAGCCTTCACGAACTCTAACTGCATCGCAACAGCTAAAATAACGCGGTACACAATGGCTCCCAACACCACGGCTAGGGTTGTTCTTGCAATGGATTTTTTTCCAAAGATCCCTTCCCCAATAATGACCGAAGCAAGACCTACAATGATCATGCCAATTCCTAAACCGACGTCAGCGAATCCATTATACTGAACAATTAGCGATCCACTGAACGCAACAAGGGCATTGGATAGCCCAAGGCCGAAAATAACATAGTTGCTTGTGTTTGCTGAAAAGCTCTTTACCATCTTCGCATTATCTCCCGTAGCTCGTAACGCAAGACCATTATCCGTGTGAAGGAACCAATCTAGTGCTTTTTTTACGATGATAACGACGATACCGATGCTCACCAGAATGAAAAAGCTTGTCGGTAAAAAGGAAGAAAGGCCCATAGCTTTGAATGGTGAACTTAGAATGCTATCCAACTGCATCGCATCCCATAAGGAGCGCCCTTGATTCAATGCTGTTGTTTCGTTTAAAAGGGGGATGTTGGGCCTTCCCATAATTCGAAGATTGATGGAATACAGCGCAATCATCATGAGAATCCCCGCTAATAATGAGTTGATTTTTCCTTTCGTATGAAGCAGGCCAGTGACGCACCCTGCCAGGAAACCAGCCGCTCCACCTGCAATCGTTGCAAGAACAGGAGAGATACCACTTACAATCATGACAGAGGTAACAGCCCCTCCAGTGACAAAGCTCCCATCTACCGTTAAGTCGGGAAAGTCGAGTATGCGAAAGGTAAGGTAAACCCCTAACGCCATAACCGCGTATATTAGTCCTGATTCCATTGCTCCAAATAATGCACTAACCATACTTTCCCTCCTCTACGGCTCAATCACTTCGGCGTCTTTCTTCCATTCATCTTTAAGATCTACACCCATTTTTTCAGCTGCGTCTTTATTGATTTGTAGCTTTAAATTCTGTGGGTAAGATACTGGAATCTCGCCTGGGTTTTTTCCTTCTTCTAGGATCTTCAAGGCTTTCTGTCCAGCTTCATAACCGATATCAAAGTAATCAAATCCGTATGCTGCAAAGCCACCACGTTTAACAGAATCTAATTCTCCTACGAAGACTGGTGTGTCTTGCTGTTGTCCTACTTGAAGAACAGACTCAAGCGCACTCACGACGGTGTTATCTGTAATAATATAAAATGCATCTACTTTACCAGCCAGCGATTCTGCAGCTTGTTTCACTTCAGCTGTAGATGTAACCGTTGCTTCATTTATGTCTAGCTTTCCATCAGCTAGCTTCTTCACGTTTTTAACCTGAGCTACCGAGTTCTGTTCACTTGGATTATAAATCATTCCAACTTTCTTCGCTCCTGTTTCTTTAATAAAATCAATTGTATTTGGTACCGCATCAGGATGTGTATCTGTTGTTCCAGTTACATTTCCACCCGGGTTTTCCATTGATTCTACTAAACTAGAACCGACTGGATCCGTTACAGAAGTGAACACAATTGGAATATCGTTTGTAACATTTAGAGCACTCTGTGCACTTGGCGTTGAATTTGCAAAAATCAAGTCCACATCGTCACCTGCAAACTTTTTGGCGATGGTTTGGTTATTCTTCGCATCCCCTTGCGCCAACTGTACGTCAAATTCCGCTTTCACACCTTCATCCTTAAATGCTTGTTTGAACCCTTTTTGTGCAGCGTCTAATGATGGGTGCTCAACGATTTGTGTTACACCAATTTTATATGTCTCTTTTTGCTTTTCTTTATCATTAGAAGCCTCCGCATTACCAGATTCAGAGCTTCCACAACCTACTAATGAAATTAAACCTACAATTAAAATAAGTGCTAACCACTTTTTCATTTGTTTCTCCCCCTTTAATTACTTTATCACTTTTACGCTTCTACGCTTTTATGTATTAAAATTTACAGGAAAATATACTTTGTTTCAAGGGTTTTTTGAAAATTTCTGTCATTAAATATAGAATCCTTGTATCGTTAAGAGAGGGAAAATAGGATAAAGATCACCATAGAGGTATTCTCGGAATATGTGAGGTTTGTTTGGAGAAAACAAAAAAGGATGCCCCTCCAGGACATCCTTTTCCCATATATTAATACGTAACACGTTGGCGTAAGCTCTTTCTTAAAATTTTACCGGTCGTATTCTTTGGCAATTCATCCAAAAACTCGATGGATGTCGGAAGCTTGTACTTAGCGAGGTGGCCAGCACAGTAATCCACCAGTTCTTGTTCTGTAACAGCGGAGGCTTCATTTAGTACCACGAAGGCTTGTACCGCTTCTCCTAGATTTGGATCTGGTGTTCCAATGACTGCTACTTCTGTAATATTTGGATGCTTGTATAACACTTCTTCCACTTCTCTTGGATAAACATTATACCCTCCTACTAGAATCATATCTTTCTTACGATCGACAATATAAAAATATCCTTCCTCATCGACCTCAGCCATATCCCCAGTGTAAAGCCAACCATCACGCAAGGCTACAGCAGTTTCTTCATCGAGTTTATAATAGCCCTTCATCACATTTGGTCCGCGAACGATTAATTCTCCAACCTCACCTGGTGGCAACTCTTCTCCTAGCTCATCCACAACCCGGTTTTCAACATTCCATATACTCTGTCCAATAGATCCAGCTTTGCGTGGTCTATCAAGTGGATTGAAACATGTTACTGGAGAGGCTTCTGATAACCCATATCCTTCTGAAACCATGACATTAAAGGTGTTCTCAAACTCCTGCAATAAAGCAACCGGCATAGATGCGCCACCAGAAATACACAGGCGCACACTACTAAAGTCCTCTGTATGACCTTCACTTGATTGTAATAGGTAATTATACATGGTAGGAACACCCGCGAATACAGTAGCTTCCCATTTACTAGCCACTTGGAAAGTCTCTTGAGGAGAGAATTTAGGTACGATAATGACAGTTCCACCATTCATCAACGGTGCGTTCAGTGAAACCGTTAAGCAAAACACGTGGAACATCGGCAACGCTGCAATGACCTTATCATTTGTATCGTATTGTAAATAGTCTGCTACATCTTTCGCATTGGAATAAATATTCTTATGAGTGAGCATAGCGCCTTTTGGAGCCCCTGTGGTTCCTGAAGTGTACAAAATGACAGCAATATCCTCTTCATCGATGGTTGGACGTTCAAATTGAAGCGATCCTTCCTTCACAAGGTTTGTAAACGATTTCATTCTATCGCTTAATTGACTTTGCTGCCAATTAGAGTCTTGGCTTGTCTCAGCAATGATATAATGTTCAATTAAAGGTAAGTCATGTGCCATTTCCTCAAACGTTTCAACAAACAAATCCATTGTAATAACAGCTTTTACGTCACCATTTTTCAAAATATAACTCATTTCGTCTGCAGTATAAATCGGGTTGATAGGTATTACAGTTAACCCTAAGCGTAGTGCGCCATATAATCCAATCATAAAATAAGGGCTATTGCCTGTTACAAGTGCAATATGATCTCCCTTTTCATAGCCAAGCTCTCTCAAACTAGCAGCAAACTTGGTTATAGAACCTTCTAGCTCTTGATAGCTTGTTTCTTGATCCTGAAAAATATAAGCCGTCTTGGTGGGATTCTTTCTTGTGGTGATCGACAACTGATCACTTAAATTCATGAACATGTTCCCCCTAATTGTGAATGAATAGTCATTCATTTCTGAGTTAAATTCATATTTATTATAAAATACTGACAACTTTCTAGCAAGCTATTCGTATGAAGCGTTTTCAAATTATGTGTTATCATCACTAATTCTGGCTTCAGGTTGCTTTTTTGCTCTCTTCCAACCCACTTATGCTCGCTTCAGATCGCTTTTTGCTCTCTTCCATCCTACTTATATTGACCCACTGTCCCTTCTTTCGTTCACGTGTATTAGCTCGATTCCTTGTTTCTTTTTCTCTCCAAAAAAATCGCATGTGCATTCTATTCAGAATACACATGCGAGCTTTCCTAATAGCATTAATTTATCAACGATTGTAATGGAGCCGGTATTCTTCCGCCTCTCTTCACAAATCCTTCAGAACTGAAAGGATTAACTCCCATTACGGGGGCTCGGCCTAATAGACCTCCAAACTCAACCATTGTCCCTTCTTCTTTATCTGGTACTGGGATCACTCGTACAGCTGTTGTTTTTTTGTTGATCATCCCGATGGCTGCTTCGTCTGCAATAATACCTGAGAGCGTTTCGGCAGATGCTTCTCCTGATAAAGCGATCATGTCTAGTCCAACTGAGCACACACAGGTCATGGCTTCTAGTTTTGGTAACGTCAGGGAGCCATCATTCACTCCTTGAATCATGCCATTGTCCTCACTGACTGGAATAAACGCACCGCTTAATCCACCTACATACGAACTAGCCATAGCTCCACCTTTTTTCACAGCGTCATTCATTAGTGCTAGAGCGGCAATAGTCCCGTGAGTTCCAACACGTTCCACACCAATCTCTTCTAGGATTTCTGCTACACTATCGTTCAATGCGTTTGTTGGTGCAAGGGATAAATCTAAAATACCAAATGGCACATCGAGTTGATCCGCAACGGCTCTCCCAACTAGCTCTCCAGCGCGCGTAATTTTAAAGACGGTTTTCTTAATCACTTGAGAGACTTCACCGAGATCTGCTTCTGGGTGTTTTTTCAGTGCATTTAATACAACCCCAGGTCCACTTACGCCTACATTCAGTACGGCGTCTCCTTCACCTGTACCATGGAAAGCGCCGGCCATAAATGGATTATCTTCTACTGGGTTTGAGAAAACAACTAGCTTTGCACATGCGATGCCGTCCTGGTCTCTTGTGTTTTCAGAAGCTTCCTTAATAATCGTACCCATTTGTTTAACGACATCCATGTTAATACCTGTTCTTGTCGTGGCTACAGAAATCGATGCACAAACGCGGTCTGTTACGGTCAATGCCTCTGCCAAGGAATCTAGCAACACTTGGTCACCTTTTGTTACTCCTTTATGAACAAGAGCTGAATAGCCTCCGATAAAATCAACACCTATATCCGCTGCTGCTTTATCTAATGTTTTCGCCAGTTCAATCGCCTGTTCTCTTGTTGCATTGCCAAGTAACTCCGAAATAGGAGTAACCGCAATTCGTTTATTTATGATTGGTACACCATACTCTTTTTCCACCTGCTCAGCATATGGCTTTAGGTTTTTTGCATAGCTCACTATTTTATCATACACACGTGTTTGCATAGCTGAGAAATCTGCATCCGCACAATCCTTGAGATCGATTCCAATAGTAACCGTGCGTATATCTAAGTTTTCCATTTGAACCATGCGTACGGTTTCTGTAATTTCATCTAATCCGATATTCATTGTGAATCGCCCTCCTTATATTCGATGCATAGCTTGAAAGACTTCTTCAAGCTGTAGATTAATTTTGACACCGAGCTCTTCGCCAATCTCATTTAATGTTTGGCGAACGGAATCGAGATCCTCAATTTGCGTTACGTCTACAATCATCATCATCGTAAAGAAATCCTCCACGATTGTTTGATTAATATCTAACACGTTTATCTCTTTTTCAGATAAAACAGTTGTAACCTTTGCGATAATTCCTACTTGGTCTTTACCAAGAACACTGACTACTGCGCGTCGATTTTCCATGTTGCGTCACCTCGTCTATTTGATTTGTTCTAATAAGTCTTATCTTTTCTTAACCTGTCCTCGACATTAAAAAAGATTGGAATCCATACATCCAATCTCATTCAGGCAGTCGTCAAACATACTAAGCTACTTTTAAGTACATCTAACAATCCTGTCCGGTTGCCTGAGATTGTGAACCCTTCGGCGCCGTTTAAACGGTCTCTCCAGAATTTGCTCCTGTTATAGTGTCACCCATAACACTCGTTGCATATATGCAGTTGCGATAAAGGTTATGGTATCAGGCTTCTATGTAATGGTCAATATAGAAAACTTACCAGCTCATTTTCTTATTGTTAGGCTAAAACTCTCTGAAATAGAAAAATCATAAGTTCCAAGATCCCGTTGTAGCACTATTGGTGCATATATTTGGTTGTCGCTCCTATTTTTCAATTGTTGATCCTAATTTCAACAACTCGCTCCTATATTAAAAGGCGCTCCTGTTTCGATTCTTGCTCTGAAATCATTGGAAGTTGCTCCAGAGAGCCACAACACTTAGCCTCCCTTTACGAAAAACTAGGTATCGTTTCAATCATCAAGATAAGATTGGGAGAGTTTTCTCTTGGTATTCTAGTATTCCTGCTGCGTTACTAATTCAGCATGGTGGAAAAGAAGCTGAGTTATGAAAACTGGAAGCAGTTAAATGAATATATAAGAGAGTATATCGACAATCACGCAGAAGACGATGAGGATGGAAGTCTATATAAATTCTTTATATCCTCTTATAAAGAATAGAGTGATCTAAAAAACTGCTCATCCCAATAACAAGGGATGAGCAGTTTTTTAAATAGTATAAGGTTTATTCTGCTTACAAGTCTAGCTCTAATGCCTCTGCCCGAGGTGAACAAGGCGTGTGCGATTTTCTTTACGATAACTCATGAATCGTAACTTCACTTCGAACCATGAAGCGAATGTTCCAGCGAGATTGACCGATTCCTTTTGAAATGTAAAATGTTCCATTTGAATGTACATGCTGGCCTTTGTAAATCCCCCTTTTTGCTAATCTTCCCATGTCGGCAACTTTAAATAAATAAGGGACGTTCACCTGTTTTCCATGCAGATGGCCTGAAACAAGCATCGTATAAGACTCTTTCAAATCATCCACTATGTCAGGGTCATGGGTCAAAACAAGAATATCTTTAATAAGAGGATTGGAAAATTGGAAACTCCGCTTTATATCATGATGTCCTTGGCAAAAGTCATCAATTCCTACAATAAATAAATCCTCTTTTTCTACATACTCATTTTTTAACAAATGAACCTGATACTTACCTAAAATTTCTTCCAGTTTATGAACCTCTTCAATATACCTATCATGATTGCCTAGTACAGCATACGTTTCCACACCTGTTTGCTGTATCATGGTTAAAAAGCGCTCTAGCTTAGGGAATTCTTTTTCATTTTTATCAATAAAGTCTCCTGTTAAAAACACATAATCAGGCTGTTCATCTTCAATCAGTTGTTTAAGTGTTGTAATAGGCACACGTAAATGCTTAATATGAAGATCACTAATTTGGATAACCTTCTTTTTAGCCTTACTATCCCACTTCACACGCTCTACCTTCAACCATCTTGTAGGAAGTAGGAACAACACATCCCATACAATGGCAACAGCTAATACGCTGATAATAATAATTAATACAATCTCCAAAATGATTTCACCTACTGATTCTTCTAACTGTATATATTAGTCTATAAAGCTATTTTAAAAATAGAAGCTATAACCCTACTTCCTTTTCGCTCCATTCCCAAAACATTTTTGCCAGTTGCTCATCATTTGCCTTATTGGTAATAGGGACAATGGATTCATTATAGTAATAGTCGCCACTCTTCCCTTCCACTTCAGGGCTGGTTGCTAAATAAATGGCAGTACTTGCTCCCTTTTCAGGTGTTCGAAAGAATGGGCTTAGAAAGATCATAACACGCTTACCAAAGCCTGTATTTCTATTCACACCGAGACTAGTAGCCACAGCACCTGGATGAACAGCATTAACCGTAACACTACTATTCTGAAGTCTTCTTGCCAACTCTTTCGTAAACAACACATTTGCAAGCTTCGATTGACCGTATGCTTTCATAACATTGTAGCTTTTGGTTAAATGAGGGTCTTCAAAATGAATTTCCCCCCACTTATGAGCTCCAGATGACACAACAACAATTCGACCAGCCTCTGCACGCTGTAAGGACTCTATAAGTAAATTCGTTAACAAGAAGTGCCCTAGATGATTCACACCTAGTTGTGCTTCGAAACCATCCTCCGTTTCCTCTCGTTTTAAATGAACAACACCTGCATTATTCACAAGAATATCTAATTTGCCATAACGTTGTTTGAATTCACTAGCAAATGATCGAATACTTTCCAAGTTCCCTAAGTCACAGATCATTAAATCAATTGCTTCTGATTGGCTATCCTGTTTAGCCACCTCAAGTGCGGCCTGTCCTCTTGCTTCATTTCGACAAGCCATTACAACATGTATACCTTGTTTAGCTAATTGAGTAGTCGTAGCTAAACCCATACCTGCATTTGCACCTGTTACTATCGCTATTTTATGCATACCTTAATCCCCTTTGTAAAAATTTCTCGGGGCGCTTCGCTCAACTCCGAGGCTTAAGCAAAGCCTTTTAGTGACGATTTTTGCCACAGAGAGGATTTGCTTAAGACCCTGAGGAGAGGTAGGCGCTGGAGCTAAATATTAGGAAATGCGCAAGGGCCACTTTTATGAAAAAGAGGCGAAATCATGGTTGATTCCGCCCTGCTTCACACGTTTTTTTATTAATAGATTAGAGAAAGAAAATCCTCTCGGGATATACGACCAAGATAATGGGAGATATCCAAGTCTTGAATCGCCTCATCGATAGAGGAACGATCGTAACGTGTTCCGATTAAGCGATTTTCAATTTCGCTTACATCCCCTACACCAAAGAAGTCTCCATAAATCTTCGCATTCTCAATGTTTCCTTTTTTTACATCAAGACGTACGTCCACTGTACCACCATCAAAGCGATGAGAGTGCTGAATGTTTGCTGCAGGAGATTTTCCATAGTTCCATTCCCACTTCTGATAGCGTTCTTCAGAAAGCTCGTAGATCTTCTTCCAATCTTCTTCTGTTAGCTTATATTGTGGAACTTCTTCTATTGATTGAACATCGAAAATATATCTTAGAAGCATGTCCTTAAACGCCTGCATGGACATGCTTTCATCCACCTCGTCTGAAATATTTGCTACTCGACTGCGAATCGACTTAATTCCTTTCGAGCGGATTTTTTCAGATTTCACACGAAGAGCTGAAACAACGTTTTCAATCTCAGAATCGAACATAAGCGTACCATGACTGAACATGCGCCCCTTAGTCGAAAACTGAGCATTTCCTGAAATTTTACGACCATCTTCTAGCTGGACATCATTTCGTCCAGAGAGCTCTGCCTTCACACCTACTTTTTGCAGAGCATCTGTAACAGGCTTTGTAAACTTAGCAAAATCATGAAAGCTGTTGCCGTCATCCTTCGTTAAGAAACTGAAGTTCAAGTTTCCTAAATCGTGATATACAGCGCCCCCACCAGATAAGCGACGAACAACATGGATGCCATGCTCTTCCACATAATCGGTGTTAATTTCCTCAATCGTATTTTGATTTTTTCCAATGATAATAGAAGGCTCGTTTATATAAAACAGGAGATATGTATTGTTATTGTCTATATCTAAATTCTTCAATACATACTCTTCAATCGCTAGGTTAATTCGTGGATCTGTAATACCCTCATTATCTACAAATAGCATCATAACCAGTTTCCTCCTTCAATTCAGTCAACCATTCCTTTTCTTATTGTACTTGAAAGAAGTTGTACCTTCAATTCTAATGGTCTCATCGACCTAGATTATTCGGTTTCCCAAGTCAACCCTTCATCACACAGTCGAACCGTACCGTCGAATTTCTTACTGGCCTCATCTTGAAGCTTTGTCACATCACCAAAGTGTGGTAAATGGCTAAGCCACAGTTCTTTGACATTTGCTTCTTTAGCAATATGCGCGCATTCTGTACTTGTCATGTGGCCTGGCTTTGACCCATCCATACCATCATAAAAGTTGCTATCCGTAATTAATAAATCAGCATCCTTGCTGAATGGAATAAACGATTCATTGTAACTTGAGTCTGCTGTGTACACGACTGTATGTTTTCCATCGGTGATATTCATGGCATAGCATGGTACTGGATGATTCGTTTTAAGAAACGTTAGTGTAAAAGGGCCGATTTCAATGGATTGAGTAGGGTCATACTGCATACCTACTGTAAATTCATGACTTAACGTTTGGAAGGAAGCTTCATCTTCTTTGTGACCATAAATCGGCAATTGCTTATTTGTCTTTGCCAGTATGTTCTGGACCTTCCAAGCATACTGCATCACACCAATATCAGCTATATGATCAAAGTGATAATGGGAAATAATGATGGCGTTCAAATCCATTACATCCATTTTGGATTGCAATCTAGATAAGGCACCACTTCCACAATCCACTAATAAAGTGAAGCCTTCCGATGAAAAAATGTAACTAGACGTCGCTCCATTAGCTGCGGGATATCCTCCCCAAAATCCATTCACTGTTACTTTCATTGTCCTGCCTCCTATAATTAATTGTTGTAGTACTTGTACTGTTATTACGCTTCAATCCTAGTATATCAGTAAATTTACAGAAAAATAAAAAAAGTACAAGTTGTTATAATACAAATGGTTGTAATTTTAAATCTGTTGTAATACAATAAATATACACAAACTCATTGGAGGGATTTTCAATTATGATGAACGCTCTTGAATTTTTCAAAAACCTACCGGACAAAAAATGCGCAAAATGCGGAAATGCTTATGAGGAGCAAGCAGATTGCTACGGTAACCTTTGCGAAAACTGTGACGACCCAGCAAGATAGGCACACACTATTTCTATAGTCCATGTTGCCCCTCAGCCTAGACTCTAAACACCTTCTTAGTAAAATTGCCATTACATTACACATACAAACAACTACAAAGACTTTCCCTTAATGAGCGGATAGCGCAATGCTATCCGCTTTTTACTATTATATAACAGTTATGCTTGAATTTCTCATAAAGAAAGAGTAAGCATCCTTAATTAAGAGAACAAAAGCTCGGGGCGCCCGCTTAGGGACGTATATGCTGCGGCCCACTCGACGTGGGTCGGTTCGATGTTACTGCTTGAGGCGAACCTACAGGATGTAGGTCCGTTCGCTGGTGCTGCACGATACAGCGATCTTAATCGTACCTCCTTCAACCCAGAACTTCACCTGATTCCGTAGGAGATGAAGGAAACACGGGGAGCAATAACAATCGTGGGCGCTGGAGCCGGACTTGACCACATCATTTTTTAGTTATACACATGCATTGAATTTTATAGCTTAGCGTACTATAAAAAAGTGTCTTTGAAGCAATTTGCTTCAAAGACACTTTTATTTACATAGGGATTGCCATAGGTTTTGCGGTAGAAGAACGCTTTTTCAAAGTGTGAGGAAATATATAGTCCTCACGTTTATGTCTTCCACGTTGCTCAATCTGTTGAATGAGAATTTCTACACATTTCTCGGCCATCTCTACTACCGGTTGCTCAATCGTTGTAATCGAAGGGTTCATGAGCTTAGAAATCGTCTGATTATCAAAACCAACTATTGCTAAATCATCAGGAATACTAATCCCTTTATTCATGGCTTCATAGATGATACCAGCAGCCACTTCATCAGACCCGGTAAAAATTCCATCAATATCAGAATCTTCCTGTTGGATAGATTGGAAGATTCCACGTCCACTCTCTACATCGACAGCTTGATTAAAGTCTTCATGCTCCACAAAAGAAACATTATGTTTTTGAACCGCTTTCATAAATCCCCTACGACGAGATAAGGAAATGGAGCTATCCATCCCCCCGCTTAGGAAAGCAAGCTTTTGACATCCCTGTTCAATTAAATGTGTCGTCGCATCATAGGCAGCTTCTTGTTGATCAATATAGATGATTGAGGTATTAGCTTCCTCAATATTTTCATTACATAACACAATCGGTCCTGAAGGTAAGTATTCTTCTATAGCTGACCATTCATTATGGACAGAAGTCATAATCATACCATCCACTTGCTTGGTACGTATTAGTTCTAAGTAATCTAGCTCTTTTTGTGAAGAGTAGTGCGTTTGACATATTATAACCTGATATCCCCATTCAGACGCTTTCTTTTCCATTGCTTCAATCATATGACTGAAAAAAGGATTGGTAATGCGTGGTAGCAGAATGGCAATCGTCTCGGTTTTTTGACTACGAAGTCTCCGAGCCGATGAATTAGGCACATACCCAAGATCCCTCATCGCACCCACTACTCGCTGCCGCTTCTCATCACATACATAAGGTTGATCATTAATCACCCTTGAAACCGTTGTCCTCGACAAGCCGGCATGCCTTGCAACATCCTCAATAGTTGGCAAAACAAACTCCTCCTGCTCATTAGTAAAATCACGAACTTGAAACCGTTTTCATAGTTAAAATTTTACTAGTCTTTTGGTAATAACGCAATATGAAATTGTGAGTTATGGTAATAGAGGGAGGGGGGGGACGTATCGATACACATGGGCTTCTGCTTGATATGCGTGAGTTTCTTCCTGATATGTGTGGGTTTTCTATCGATATGCTTGGGTTTCTTCCCGTTTTCTTATCCGCTGCTTTCTTTCCCTTATCCGTCGCTTCCCAACACTCACACTATCTACCAGACTCCAATACTCCACCACTCCCACCAATACAAAAAACCCACACTAATAAAGTGTGGGTACTCAAGACATCCATCAAGAACTTAAATATTGTAAAACGCGCTGAACTGCTTCTTCACCTTGATCGATACAATCTGGTACACCTAAGCCATGGTAGGAAGCTCCAGCTAAGTACACACCTGGAAGTTTATCTCGTAAAGATTGTTCAATGTGTTCCATGCGTTCTTTGTGGCCTACAGTGTATTGTGCTCTTGAGTTCCTCCATCTTGTGATGACGGAGAATTCGGGTGGTTTGGTAATGTTCATTGTTTTGTTAAGATCATTCAGGACAATTTCTTCTATTTCCTCATCTGATAGCGACACGACTTCCTGATCATTAGGCTTCCCTACATATGCGCGAAGTAAGGCTTTTCCTTTTGGTGTCGTGTGGGGCCATTTTTTATGCGTCCATGTGCAGGCAGTGATTCGATAGTCACTATTTCGTGATACTAAAAAGCCTGATCCATCAATATCTTTTTGAATAGCGGATTGATCAAAAGCTAGTGCCACATTCGCAACAGAGGTTGCTGGCATATCCCCTAATGGGGCCATGAAGTCATACTGGGTAAGCATGCGCTGCACTCGGTAGTGAGGCGTGGTGATAACAACACTATCTGCATACTCCACCTCTCCTGAGCTTAAGAGAAGATGATAACCTTCTTCTTTTTTCTCAATATGATCAACTGCAGTATTTAACTGTACTGTTCCTTCATCCAATTTCGAGTGAACTGCATCTACTAGTGAGCTCAATCCAGTATCAAGGGTACGAAACACGCTTGGTTTCTTATCAGACTTTTTCTTCTTCGGAACGGTTTGTTTTAAACCTTTCATAATACTTCCGTGCTTTTGCTCAAGTTCGTAAAAGTTTGGAAAAGTAGCCATTAAACTTAATTGATCAATGTCTCCAGAATAAATTCCAGATAAAAGAGGTTCAATCAAGTTCTCGACTACTTCATCCCCTAACCGATACCGGAAGAAATTCCCCAGCGATTGATCTCCATTTGGTTTTGAAGGCTTTTTCACAAAGTCTCCAGCAGCCCTTAGTTTACCTAGTGGTGAAAAAAGGCCTGAGAACAAAAAGGGACTTACTTGAGTTGGGATGCCCATATAGGAACCGTGCGGTATTTCATTGAGTTTTCCTTTCGCTAAAACATAGGACTTCCCTGTAGATACCGGAACAATATGGTCTTCCATGCCGACTTCTTCAATCAGACGGAACACACTTTTCTTACGTGCCAATAAAGAGTCTGGGCCTCGCTCAATGGTGAAACCATCTTTTTGCTCGGTGTGAATCATGCCTCCCAAGTGATTGCTAGCCTCTAAAACGCGCACTTGGTAAGGTAGTCCTTGATCTTTGATTTGCTTTTGTAAATAGTAGGCGGTAGAAAGTCCAGTTATGCCACCGCCTATGACAACAATGTTTTTTTGCTCTGTCATTGATATCCCCTACTTCTGAGCTTTGTTTAGCACGACATTGGCTAATGTTTGGATAAATAATGGATGAACGTTTGGCATTTCAGGGCGGTAGTAACTAGCGCCTAGTTCATCACAAACAACTTTACATTCATAATCATTGTCGTATAAGACTTCCAAATGATCAGAAACGAACCCAACCGGTGCATAAACAAATGTACGATACCCTTTTTCATGGTATAAATCTCGTGTTAGATCCTGCACATCCGGTCCAATCCATGGGTCAGGTGTATTTCCTTCACTTTGCCAGCCAATTTCATAGTTTTTAATCTGCAGTTGATCCGCGATTAATTTAGCCGTTGTCTTCAACTGTTCAGGATACGGATCACCATCTTGTAAAATCTTCATCGGCAGGCTGTGAGCGGAAACAACAAGAACTGCATTCTTACGCTCTTCCCCGGACATTTGATCATATACTTTTTGAATAGAATCGGACCAATACTCGATAAAGCCAGGCTCATCATACCAGCTCTCAACTGAATAAATGGTCGTTACGCCTAGTTTTTCTGCCTCTTCGATTGCGCGGCCATTATAGGATTTCACGCTAAACGTAGAATAATGAGGAGCTAATACAATGGATACCGCTTCTTCAATTCCATCATCAGCCATTTGCTGTACCGCGTCTTCAATAAATGGATCAATGTGCTTTAAGCCAATGTATAATTTAAACTCGATATCATCTTGCATTTCGTTTAATTTCGATTGAAGTGCCTCTGCTTGCTCGTCTGTAATTCGTGCTAGAGGAGAAATCCCGCCAATTGCATTGTAACGCTCACGTAGATCCTCTAACGCTTCTGGAGATGGCTTACGACCTTTACGAATATGAGTGTAGTAACGCTCTAAATCATCTTCAGTGTATGGTGTGCCATAGGCCATTACTAGTAAGCCCATTGTTTTTTTTGCCATATTGAACACCTCTTCTAAGCTTTTTTAAACGGGTTAGGATTGTTTTGAATAGTCATGAACGAATTTGGTCAGGCGCTTCAATGTCTCAGGTTTGATGTCAGGGAACACGCCATGTCCAAGGTTGAAGACATATCCTGGTTGTTGCATGCCTTGGTCAAGAATGTCTTTTGTACGGCTTTCGATTGTATCCCAGTCTGCAAGAAGAATTGCTGGGTCAAGGTTTCCTTGTAGTGTTTTCTGGATACCCATATCTCGCGCTTCTTGTATGGATGTACGCCAATCCAACCCAAGTACATCAATCGGAAGGTCATTCCATTCTTTTGCCAGATGACCTGCACCAACACCAAATGTAATTAGAGGAACATTTTCTTCCCGAAGCTCAGAGAAAATGCGTTCCATTATAGGCTTGATAAAGAAACGATAATCTTGAACATTCAATGCTCCAACCCAAGAGTCAAAGATTTGAATGGCTTTAGCTCCTGCATGAATTTGTGCACGTACATAACGGATTGTCATGTCCGCAAGTTTATCCATTAGTAAAAACCATGTCTCTGGCTGACTGTACATCATCGCTTTGGTTTTATTGTAATTTTTTGAAGGGCCACCCTCAATCATATAGCTTGCAAGTGTAAACGGGGCACCACTAAATCCAATCAAAGGAACATTTAGTTGCTCACGAGTCAGTAAGCGGATTGTGTCTAATACGTAAGGGACATCCTCTTCCGGATTAATTTCTCCTAGTTTCTCAACATCTAATTTCGTACGAATGGGGTCATCAATTACAGGTCCTACACCTTTTTTGATTTCAACATCTACTCCAATAGAAGGTAGTGGAGACATGATATCCTTATATAATATAGCCGCATCTACGTCATACTGTTCAACGGGTAAACGTGTCACGTACGCACATAATTCTGGCTGATGGGTAATTTCAAATAATGAATATTTCTCTTTCAATGCGTTGTATTCAGGCTGGGAACGTCCAGCTTGTCTCATAAACCAAACTGGTACGTGATCCGTCTCCTCTCCTCTAAACGCTTTAAGTATTGTGTCATTAAAAGTTGTCATTGGTTCTCACCTTTCACATCAATCCTAAAATTACTCTTTCATCAATATAACGATTTATCATCATTGTGTATAGAGAAATGAGCATATTGTCATGAATTTGCCCTATTTCGATGGGCTTGTATTTTTCTATTCCATTACCCATTGTACACATATATCTCCTTAATTAAAAAGAAGATGCTGATAACAGCACCTTCTTTTGCACATTCCTACCATTTCCATTTCACTTCAATTGTATTAGAAGGCTTGCCCTCCACTTTTGTTAATGGATTGTATGGTACTACATAGTACGTTTCTTCGTGGAAAACACTTACTCCTTTTACCGTGTACTCCCCTTGTCCAGTAACTTCTCCAACGAAAGTATCTTCTCCTGTTTCCTGGCGATAAATACGGTACACTACGCGATTATCTTTCGCTTTAGTCCATTGTAATTTGACAGTTACGGAAAACGCTCCAACATCAAGGTCCCCCTTGAGTGATTCTATGGTTGGTAATGGAATCGGTTTTTGAAGTTCTTCTACATTATCTGGCTTCACAAACTCATTTTGCAGCTGTTTGGTTTGATCCACTTTTGACAAGATATCCTTCATTAATCTGGTTGGATAAACGCTACCACCATTTAAATAGTGTTCCTTGTCAATTTCATCATACCCCATCCACACTGCCCCAACATATTGCGGTGTATAGCCGACAAACCATGCATCATTCGTTTTCCCAGGAGCATACTGATGCTGTGTAGAGCCTGTCTTCCCGGCTAAAGCTTTGTCATAAGAACCTTGCTGACCTGTCCCATCTTCTACGACAGATTCAAGCATTCTTGTCATATCCCAGGCTGTCTGCGGTTTAAATACTTGTTTTGTTTTCGAGGTAGAATGAGAGACTAATTCATCTTTTTCATTGTACACTTGTAAAATAGTATGAGGCTCTATTACTTCCCCCTTATGTGCGAAGGGTCGATATGCTTTGACGAGATCAATAGGTGTAACGCCTTCGGATAATCCCCCCAGTGCAATCCCGAGGCCATTTTCCGATAGGTTGATGTCCATTTTGGATAAATATTTTTTGGAATAATCGATACCAATTTCATTGAGTAGCCATACTGCCGGTGCGTTTTTCGATTGCATCAATGCTTCATACATCGAAACCGAACCAGCATAACGGTTGTCATAGTTCTTGGGTGTGTAATCCCCATAACTCCTTTTTTGGTCGACAAGGAGGGAATAAGGGGCATAGTTATCTAGTTCAAGTGCTGGTCCATAAACAGCTAGAGGTTTCATGACGGAGCCTGGCTGTTGCTTTACATAGACACGATTCAAATCACCTTTTTTGTAATCTCTCGCTCCATGTGCAGCTACAATCACCCCAGTCTTTTCATCCATGAGTAAAAACGTCCCTTCCACTCCAGGCTGAGATCCAGGATATAATTGATCGTTTTGCATAGCATTATAGGAGATTTCCTGAATGGTTTCATCCACGCCTACTACGATGCGATAACCACCTTCATACAACTCTTCATTGCTTAACTCATATTCATTCTTTGCTTCTTTCACCACCATATCTAAATAGCTAGAAAGCCAAGGCTTTTTCTCTGGACTACCTAATTCAAGATTAATAGCTTTTCGCTGTAACTTCACCGCTTCTTCAGCTGTGAGGTAACCCGTATCATTCATACGCTGAATAACAATATTACGTCGTTCTTTGGCTCTCTCTGGATGTTCTGAAGGATCATAGTAATTTGGCCCCTTAGGTAAAGCTGCCAACAAAGCCCCTTCTTCAACTGTAAGTTTCGTAGCAGGTTTATTGAAAAAATATTGAGAGGCAGTCTCAATTCCATACAACCCTTCGCCAAAATAGATCGTATTTAAGTAATATTGTAAAATCCGCTCCTTACTAACGTTTCGCTCTAAATAAAGAGAAGCCATGACTTCTTTAAACTTCCGTGACCACGTTTTATCATTTGTTAAAAATAAGTTCTTGGCTAACTGTTGCGTAATAGTGCTGCCGCCTTCCACCTTTTTCATGGCAATTAAATCTCTATAGATCGCCCGAAGTGTAGCTTTAAAATCAACACCCGCATGGTCATAAAAACGACTATCTTCTATTGCGATAAATGAATGTTGTACATGCTCTGGAACTTGATCGATAGGTACGACTATTCGATTTTGCTTATATAACTTACCTAATTCTTGCCCTTCTTCATCCACAATCGTAGTCGCCTCATCCAGTACAAACAGACGCTCATCGACAACCTGCTTACCACCAAATAAAAGACCATAGTATCCTATAATAGATAGAAACATAAGGGCTATGACAAAGATGATGGGCCATTTCCATTTTGTTTTTTTAAACCAATTTATAAATTCTTCTTTTTTCCATTCCATGCTGTTCACCTCTAAAGGAGTCACAATTAATAAATGCTTATTCTATTATACGCTACTTGTCCTAGTTTCAGAAATAATATCGTCATCTCTAGCTTGCTTTTCAAATCCAGACATTGCTAAACTAAGAGTAGGAAAGGGGTTTCTTATATGAATGTATATTTAACAAGTGGAACATATGATTACTTACGCACAATACAAGAGAACCACCCTGAGCAACCAGTCTTCTTAATGAATGGAGAAGACAATACCGTTGCTTACACAGAAGGGGACAACATTTTTCAAGAACCACATGTATACGAAGTTGTGGATCAGGAAGGCACATTCGAACATAGTGGTTACGTTGTGATGAATAACATTCCTGTAACCGACGAAGGTCGCCCATTATTTGAAGACCGCTTCAAAAATCGCGCTGGTGCCATCGAAGATTCACCAGGATTTCAAGCAATTCGCATTTTACGCCCAACCCAAGGCAACACGTACACTGTTTTAACCCTTTGGAAAGACGTTCAAAGCTTTGAAGATTGGAAGAACTCTCAAGCCTTTGAAAAAGCACACAAAAACTCAGGCCCTCAAAGCGAGGAAAAACCGTCCTATGTAGCTGGACCTGCATACTTAACAAAATACCATGTTATTAATGAAGAAGAATAAAGAAAAGCGCAGGCGCTGGAGCTAGACACGTAAGCGCAAAAACTTATATTTTCTTTAGTTCTGAAAAAAAGAGCAACTCTCCATGCTAAAAGCGAGAGTTGCTCCTTTTTAAGTTGTTTAACTAAAAATGGGTTATGAAAGAGTTTTAAGCTACTAGTATAACAGTTCTTTTTAGGCACCTAACACTGACAAACCATTAAACGATTCCCATCAGGATCTTTAAAGTTAAAAAAATGGTCATGCTGAATATCTGTAAGGATTTCTACGTTCTTTCCCTTCATAAATTGATAAGATTCTTGGATGTTTGATGTATTCAAATGAAAAGCAGGCCTATTGAAGACGTTCTCTTCCGAATAGATTTTACTATCTAATACAATCCCTGTTCCTTTCATTGGGATAACGTAAAGATGACCAAATTGGATATCACCATCAGCTAGTATTCCTAAGATGTCACAATACCAATCTCTAGCTTTTTCAATATTACTCACAGAGATAAAAACAGTTCCGATTTCTGAATGAATAGGACTCGACACGTAAGAAAACCTCCTAGAATTTTACTTAACTACTCGAGTTTTTCCTTCTAGTTCTGCATTTGCTAACCCTTATTTATCCAGAAAAATACAAATGTTTACAAAGCGGAATAAGCGACTATGATTCCTATACCAAGTAGCCAAGCCAACTTGTACCACCAGCTTTTTAAAGGTCTTCTTTATACAATGAACCCTTCTTTTCTTTTAACTTAGCAATCTTTCGTTTGGCTTCCTTATAATAAAGCACATTTCCGAATAACCCCAAACCAAGTTCCTTTCCTATTACCATAAGGTCGTCATAATAAAACACACCATTTCCTAATCCATACACAATCGCACCCAAAGCAAAGAATATTCCTACTATCCCCCAAAAAAGGATTGTACATTTTTCGATAAGACACCCACATTAAACTTAAAAAGAGAGCAGCAAAATTAATGCTAACGGTACATACCCCTTATCCATACCCCATCGATCTCGATAAATATCTGAGTTTTCCCCAACAAAGAACAAAAGGACAAGCGCCAAGTTAACGACGTACAAACTGCTGCCCACAGGAGGTGGGTTGATTCGATATTGCTGCGTGACGCAGCGTTTTTAATCGAACTCCCTATGAATTGTTTTGAGATAAAGGAAACACGAAGAGCTCAAGCGTTCGATATTGACTTATTGTAAAGAGGTGCAGGAAGTTTGCCAGGCGCTGGGCGTTGGAGCTGGACGTGGCCTCTATAACTTACTTAGTTATGCACAAGCCAACATTTTTATAATTTCCTGACAAATATAAAAGAGCTTGTTGCTCCGTCATTTCCCCATCTATTGGTTCTTCTTCCCCAGGCTGTCCCTTATGTACAGAACATTAAATCATTCATCATATTTTTCACACGAAAAACACTAAGAGTAGTTATAGCACTCTTAGTGTTTTTATTTATATTACTCTATGCTTCCTTCCATTCTCTACGCAACCATATGTGCATAACAAAAATAACTGTGAATGCAGTAAGGGAGAGAAAAGGTATGGTAATAAAGCCAAGTATATTAATATACTCGCCATCACATGGGACGATTCCGCAGCTACTACTCTCAGCATGTAGGGCAGGTATTTTTTGAAGACCATAATGGTAAGCTGCAACAATGATGCCTGTTCCACTTAAATAAAGGCCTGCCTGGGCATATCGTAAGTCTTTATGGAATAAGGCCATGCCATATAACAGCACCTGTGGATACATTAATATCCTTTGATACCAGCACTTTTCACATGGGATAAAATTTAACACTTCTGAAAAGAACAAACTCCCAAACGTCGCGAGAAAAGCTTGAAGCCACGTTATAAATAAAAGAATCTCAACTTTTTTCTTCATTTCTCAACATCCTATTACATTATATTGATAAGTCTAGTATATCGAACTCTTGGGTAACTCGCTATGCTTTATGGGAAAGGAATTCTATTCGAGGAGAATGTAGTAAAATAAACGCAGTTTCTATTATACAGAAATCTTTCCACCAATATTAGGAGGTAATCATATGAGTGCTAGCATGTTAGGTTTAGCATCAATCATTTTTCCATTTATTATTGTCATACTGGTAATCATCGGATTTTACAAAGCATTTGTTAAAAAGAAAGATGTTTCTGCGTTCTACACCCCGTTCGACGAAATTACTGGTCAAACAGAAGTGCCTTTTCATGAAGAACAAGAAGTAGTTAGCGAAGAAGATGAGGATGAGAGAGACGATCAATATAAAAACAAAAAGCGTGAGAAAAAATAGTAAAAAACTATCACAAACGGTGACCCTTATTATGATTAAGGGCATTTATTTTCGCTTTCAAAGATTCATCTTGCTCCGTTTACTCCCTATTAAGAGTGGGAACCGGTGAACCGTACACACACTTAATAGAAGAGAGGCATTTAAGATGGGTATCTGGCTAGAGTATGGTTGGGCTCTTCTTGTTATCATAGGGCTAGAAGGGCTATTATCTGCTGACAATGCACTTGTGATGGGAGTTCTCGTAAAAGATTTACCTGAAAAGAAACGGAAACAAGCCTTATTCTATGGTATTGTAGGTGCCTATGTATTTAGATTTGCTGCGTTGTTTGCTATATCTTTCGTCGTGAACATCTGGCAAATACAAGCTATTGGTGCTGCATACCTTATTTATCTAGGTATAAAACATATCATCAAGAATAGTAAAGAGAATGACGCTAGCTCTTCTACTATCAATCAAAACCAAAGCCTGTGGAAAGTAATTTTCAAAGTGGAACTTACAGATATAGCATTTGCGATTGATTCAATATTAGCAGCAGTGGCAATCGCTGTATCCTTACCAGGAACTTCAATCCCCCAGCTTGGAGGCATGGACGGTGGAAAGTTCATTGTCGTATTTATTGGTATGGCTATTGGTTTAGCATTTATTCGATTTGCCGCTAATTATATTGTTAAGTACATGAAAAAATACCCTACTATTGAGAAGGCTGCTTTCATTATTGTTGCCTGGGTAGGAGTTAAGCTTGCCCTCCATACGATGGCGCATGAAAATGTGAAATTAGGACTAATACAGGAAGGGTTTACGCACAGCCCTTGGTGGAAAGCTACATTCTGGGGTGTGATGCTTCTTGTTGTAGTTATTTCCATCATCATGGCTAAGAAAAGCAGTTCGAGTACTGCACAATCAAAAGAACAATATTCCTCTTCGTAGAGAAAAGCTTTGAATGACATAAAGCTTGCGCTAGACATCTACACGCCAAATCTCATGTATTTCAATAAAAAGGCAAGAAGGTTCTGAAACCTCTTTGCCTTTATTATTGCAATAATATATTTATTGTCCTTTTTTGAACAAACCATTCTTATGCGCATACACTGCGGCTTGTGTTCGATCCTGAACTGCTAATTTACTTAAAATATTGCTCACATGTGTTTTAACTGTTTTTATCCCAATATATAACTTGTCACTAATCTCTTGATTGGTTAAACCATCGCCAATACACATTAAAACTTCTAGCTCTCTTCCGGTCAATTCTTCATGAGGCTTTCTCTCTTGAGAACGAAACCGTGTCATCATTTTATTTGCAACTTTCGGTTCAATATATGTTTCTCCCTTTGCAGCCTTTTTAATTGCGTCGGCTATTTGGTCGGCTGAGGAGGTTTTTAGCATATAACTAAAAGCTCCTGCTTCTAGCGCTGGAAATACTTTTTCGTCATCATAATAGCTTGTTAGAATAATAATCTTGCAACTTGGTAGATCCTTCATGATTTGTTCTGTCGCTTCAATTCCATTGCCATTTTCCATGATTAAATCCATAAGAACAACATCGGGCTTTTCTTCCAAAACAAGCTTTGCTCCTTTATGACCACTTGAGGCTTCTCCAACAATATCTAACTCTTCCTCCGTCATCAAATACGCAATGACCCCTTTTCGAACAACATCGTGATCATCCACTACAACAACTCGTATCTGATTACTCATAAGCATGCTCCTCCTGTACCGGAATTCGAATATCAATATACGTTCCCGCATGTTGTTTAGAACGAATAGCAAACGTCCCACCAATTTCTTCACAACGCTCACGCATCGTCTTTAAACCATATGACATCTTCTTATCTTGGTCTATTTCAAAACCTTTCCCATTATCTCCTATATGAAGAAATAATTCTTCATGACGCATATGTAAAGATACAATCACTTCAGTGGCCTCTGAATGACGCAAAATATTGGAAAGTGCTTCCTGAACAATGCGAAATAGATGTTCTTCCGCTCCATCAGAAATCCCTACTGCTTCATCCATTTCAAGATCAAATTCGATTTGGCACTTTTGTTTAAGTTCTTTAATTAAATTATGCACACCCTGATGTAGTGGTTCTCCTGAAAGGTGGACAGGTCGTAAATGGAGCAATAAAGCTCTCATCTCTGTTTGTGCCTGTAATGCCATCGAAGTAATTTCCTCAAGTTGTTGCTTAGCTTTAGCAGGATCTTTTTCAAATAGACGCAATGTAGCCTGTGACATCATAGTAAGCGCAAACAGTTGCTGACTAACAGCATCATGTAAGTCTCTCGCAAGTCTTTGTCGCTCCTCGATTGTTGCTGCCTTATGAGCTGATTTAGCGTACTCTGATTTCTCATCAGCCATTCTTTGTAACGACTTCACTTGACTCTTAAGCTTCTTGGCAAGTTCATTTAACTCTGTACCAATTCTCGATATTTCATCATCTGGGGTTAATCGTATAGAAGAACCATAATTGCCTTGAGATAAAGAGGTAATCAGAGTAGAGATTCCACCTAATCGCTCCTTCATATCACTACTTGATTGAAATCCTACATATAAAGAAACAAAAAATGATACTAAAACCATACTCCCTACAAAAAGGAATATGGAAGTTGCTGTTAGCCAAGAAGGTTCATACGTAACATAGATAGCTAAAAAGAAAGATAACAAAATCATCGTTGTTAGAAACAAAGCATACAAATGAGAACGTATGAACTTATATCGAATGCTATTCAATTTTTTCAACATTTCGGTCACCTACACTCTATCTACTTTAATGTCACCAATTTTGAAATGAACATCTAAATCAAGCTTTTTTGTGGCTTCTTCATAACCAGGGGTTTTAAAATGAATGTCACGGTTTAGCCCCTCTGATTTTTCATCTAACACTCTGATATCACCGGTTTTAATAGTTGCATGAATCTGGAAGTCAACATGTTCTGGTATAATGACTTTCACATCACCAATGACTCCAGAAATGCTAATTGATGTTTCTTGATCCGGTATAAAAGCTTTCGTAAAATCAACATGGTAATCACCAATGACATTCCATAGATCCATCGATTCTACGTTCCAATTGGGTTGATCAAAACGATGATCTCCTATGGCCACGTTTCGCTTTTTCTTGTGCTTTTTCTTAATATATTCATCATCAACATCATTATCTTTAGATACATATACTTTTGGTTTCTTTTTTTTCTTGGATGGGGAAAAGAAGCTTATTCCGATATAAATGAATAGCAATGGCCATAATCGCCAAAATTCTAAGAAATTAAATTCCACATAGTCAAATCGGTCTGCTATCAATAACCCACCAAATACTATTAAAAATGATCCAAATCCTAATCCGTCTTGATTTCCTCGAATGGTGTCTAAGATAATAAACACCCCCATACCGAAAATAAAAAATGGATAGCTAAAATGAAAAGCATTCGATATTTCCAAGGAAATAATGTCGAGGTTTGTCAATATTAGAAAAGCACCAAGAGCTATAAAGCCGAGTGCGATGATATACGTGAACAAATTATGTTTTTTCATTGGTATCATCCTTTTATCCCAAGGGAAAATAATCTATTCTACCTTATTAGATACTTAAGTCATTTTCCCTTTATTTATGAAGGAATTATATGCTGAATTCCTGTTACTACATATTATAGTTGAGATACAAACAAGCTTACACCTGCTACAGGATGTTTTTATCTCGGTCTCTAGGCGGAGAAAGGAATGAAAAGTTGCTAACCACTCTATGTAGGACAATCCAAACGTTTACAAACAAGATACCAAATAGAAATCCTCCAATGACATCTGTTAAGTAATGAGCAGATAAAATGTAGCGACTGATGCCTATTAGTAAAACGATTATGTAAGCACTAAAAAATAGGTATTGCCTAATTACGTTTGATTTAAAGTATCGTGCAAGAAAATAAGCAGCCAAACTATAAAAAATAACAGCGACCATAGCATGTCCACTCGGAAAACTATACCCTGCCTCATGGAGTGATTCTAAGCTAGATGGGCGATGTCGTTTAACAATACCTTTGATTACTTCGTTTAACTCATTTCCGAAATAAACCCCTAAGGACATCATAATGGCCGCTAACCAATCTCGCTTCATAAGCAAAAAACTAACAATTAATAAGGAAAGAACAATGATTACCGTGCGAGAAACCAGTTTCGTTATATAAATGAATATGGAATGAATCCACGTATTTCCCCCTACTTCATAAAGACTTTCTGCAGACCATAGATCAAAAGGGAATTGTCCTCCTCTATCGACAAAAACAGTAAGAGTTATAGTAAAGCCAATAGTTAATAAACATGTAAAAATGAGAGTCAATTTTTTTCGATTAATTTGATTCATATCACACTTCCTTCTCATCTCATTTTATCCTTATTTTAGGAATATGTTTAGATTTTTTTTATGTGGGAATTTTATATATGTGCAAAAAATATTTATTGAGGTGATGAAAAAATGGATGCTAAACTACAAGAACTAATTGATGGATTAAACGAAGACTTAGCACACGAATATGCAGCAAGTATCATGTACACGTACAATGCAGCAACTGTACAAGGACTTTATTATCAAGTATTAAAACCGTTCTTTGAAGGAGAAATTGCTGACGAACAAGGTCACGCACTTTACTTAGCTGAGAAAATCAAAACACTTGGTGGTACCCCAACTACTAAGCCAGCGGAAGTGAAACAACTTTCAGATGTGAAAGATATGTTAGAAGAAGCTCGACGCGCTGAGAAAGACACTATTCAGCGTTATGAAACACGTAAGAAACAAGCTGAAGAACTAGGTTATACAGAACTAGTTGTTAAGCTAGACGATATGATTGCTGACGAAACTGGGCATATGGAAGAAATGGAACGTCTACTAGCCGATCCACGCCTTTCTTAATTTGTTGAAACCTCCACGATTGTGGAGGTTTTTTTACTATCTAGCGAAATTATAAAAATATTGGCTTGTGTATAACTAAGTAAGTTATAGATGAACCAACCCTGTGGGCAAAACCGCGCGCTTGCGCTTTTGTTCTTATAAAAAATAAAAGAAATACATAAGACCTTCTCTTAATCACAAGCTTGTTTTTTTGTTATACTATTTCAAAAGAAAGGATGAGAATAGATGTGGGATAAACTAATGCAAGACCTTGATGGATTGTATGAAGAAATGGTACATATTAGACGCTACCTTCACCAATATCCTGAACTTTCTTTTCACGAAACGAAAACGGCTAAGTACATTGCTTCCTTTTACGAAGAGTTAGGAATGCCTTATCAAAGTCAAGTTGGTGGAAATGGAGTTATAGCGAAACTTGAAGGGGGGAAACCTGGTAAAACGGTTGCACTCCGCGCCGATTTTGATGCGCTTCCTATTCAAGATGCAAAAGACGCTCCATACAAGTCTACTGTACCTGGCGTGATGCACGCTTGCGGCCACGACGGACATACTGCTGCTCTGCTTTGCTTAGCCAAAGCTCTTATTCCTTACAAGGATGACATACCTGGAACTGTCGTCTTCCTACATCAGCATGCAGAAGAAATCACACCTGGTGGTGCAAAACCTATGATTGAAGCAGGAGCACTGAATGGAGTCGATGCAGTATTTGGAACGCATTTATGGATCAACACGCCTGTAGGAGCCGTGGAAACAGCTCCTGAATCCTTCTTCGCTGGTGCAGATGCTTTTGAAATCACGATTCAAGGTAAAGGTGGCCACGGTGCTCAGCCTCACCAAACGAAGGATGCCATTTTAATTGGTTCACAGCTTGTTACTTCTCTCCAGCAAATCGTTAGCAGAAAAATTGATCCTCTGAACTCTGCTGTTGTTACGGTTGGTACGTTCGAAGCTGGCAAAGCATTTAACGTCATTGCTGACACAGCTACGTTGAAAGGTACGGTTCGAACCTTTAACCAGGAGATTCAAGAAACCGTTATTCAAGAAATGGAGAAACACATTAAAGGAGCTTGTGTTGCTCATGATGCTTCCTATGAATTTTATTACACGAGAGGCTATCCTCCACTAGTGAATCATCCAAGAGAAGCTGATTTAGTGTTAAACGCTGCAGCTAATACACCTGGTATCGAGCGAGCTGAGTATGTATCCCCGGTTATGACAGGAGAAGATTTCTCTTACTACATGCTTGAACGTCCAGGGGCTTTTTATTTCACAGGCGCACAAAAAGAAGGTCACATCTATCCCCACCACCACCCTAAATTTGATTTTGATGAGCGTGCCTTACCTTTAAGTGCGAAAACACTGTTTCAATCGTATTTAGCTTATCAGAACCAACATTAAGAAGAGAGCATACGGAGGCGGTACCCATTCATTGCCGTCTCCCCAAGCTTCTCTAATAATCGATAATTCCCCCAGGCTCCCACAAGTGCTCCGATTCCCGGTATAAGTTGCATCATTTTCACAAAATCAATCGTATCTCGGTATTCTATTTGCAACGTTTTCCAATCAACCTCTCTCCACTCTAGCTTTTCTTTCTCCCAATGTACCACTGTATGAAGCACCGACTTTTTCTGCTCATCACTCGAAAAAGCAAGAATAAACAAATGCAACAAATACATCCGCTCCTCGTATTTGGTTACGTCATATCCATATAATTGACCGACATCAAACAGAAACTTCATCTTAATACTGAGCAATAGGGGGAAATCGGCTGCACCTAGTAATATACCACCCGCACCTGTCCCAGCTCCTTCTAATGCAGCTGTACGTTTATACTGTCTCAGTCTTTCTTTAATCATCTCTTCTCTTTCTTCTAGTGTTGCGTGTTCTTTTATTTCCACTTTATAAATATACTTTGAACTCGTTAAGGCAAGCTGAATCATCTGCTTCACACTTTCGGTAACGACACTATGAACTTGGTCTGGTACCTTTTTGTTAATGATGGATTGTATGTGCTTGGATCGTCTTTGAATGATGGAGGATTTTTTCTCCATTTGCTTAACCCATCGATTTGCTTCCTCTCTTACTTTAGCTTCATAATGTGTTTCTTCCAATGTCCACCCTCCTTTTTATTAGTAAAAAACTCGCCACGAAAACGTGCCGAGTTTTGTCATCAATTCATACGATGAACTAAATATTTATAAACCATTCCATAACTAAAGATTGCTCCACCAACCCATACGATTGCGACCCCTAATAAGTTCCATAGCAATAGAAATACGATACCTAATACGAACGTTTTCACAAGCATTAGTTGGAACAACCATTTTAATAATGCCCGTTTTCTTTGCTCTAATGGTACTGGATAGAGGTCTAGCCACTCTAACTGTTTATGATGATGCCAAAGTGTGACCATTTGAAAACCACTCATGTATAAGAATAAAAAAGCAAATCCAAGCTGGAACCAAAAGTTAGGTACCCAATAAACAAGAGCTCCAGCAATGACCAATAGTCGAACATACATCCCTAAATAATCACTACTACGAACAAACGTAATGCGATACATGTAATCGAATGTTTGATTTTGCTGAAATGGAATTGGAGATTTAACCAATCCTGCGAGCCAATGACGTTTCTTGATGGTTTTTTTCAAATGTGGAACATCTGTAAATAAATTCGCGATACGGTAGAAGGTCTGCATTCTTGCTTGTTCCTTCTCTATAAGTAAATCCCATGCTATGCCTCTACGTTTTTTTGCAAGCGTATAGTCGTACATCATTACTCCAAAGAAAAGAAGTGTTGTTATTACAGCAAATATCCATGCATTGCCAACTACAATAAAATAAATAGTCAAGCCGTTTAGCAAGGTACGAAAGATGGGGTCTATATATCCACTCCAACCAACACGACTATTGATTTCCCACCAATGGCTCAAGATATTCCAAGCTTTAAATACGACTACAACTACACCTAATACTAGAAAATCAGATCCACTACGTTCGGGATAGGTAGTAAAATATAACGGCCCTAGTGCTACGAAAATGAATAAAAGCGTAAATAGATGCGTGATATAGCTGTAAATAATTCCATTTCGAAAAAAGGAACCCAGTTGAGCCTCTGCCGGCAAGAGAAACACCAAATCTGCTTCTTTCAGCATTGTTCGAATAGGGCTATACGTAAGAAGCAGCCCAAGAATAACGGCAATGACCAAGGCAGATGGAAAACCATTTGATAAATCTGCGAGCCATTGCTGATAAACATAAGCTAAGCCAGCTAAAAAGAAAAACATCGCAAACGCAAAGTGATCATTAAACATGAGACGTAAATATCGCCCCATCTCCTTCGAATGATTATTTAACCGATTCCTCCAAAGCTCTTGAGCATTAAGCATGTTCATCTTCCTTTGTGAGTTCTACATAGATATCATCTAAAGTAGAACCTGGCATATTAAAGGAAGTTCGCAATTCTTCTAGCGTCCCTTTGGCACGAACCTCTCCATCATGAAGAATAACAAAACGATCGCAATAACGTTCAGCAGTTGCTAAAATGTGTGTGGACATTAATACACCTGCCCCTTGAGCCTTCATGTTGTTCATTAACTGGAGGTAGGATTGAATTCCTAAAGGATCCAGTCCCACAAAAGGTTCGTCCACAATATAGAGAGAAGGTTCTACTAAGAAAGCACACATGATCATTACCTTTTGACGCATACCTTTGGAGAAGTGAACCGGAAACCAATTCAGTTTCTTTTCCATTCTAAATTCCTTTAAGAGTGGCTGTAAACGTTCTTCAAATGTATCTTCAGAAAGACCATAGGCCATTGCGGTTAAACGTAAATGCTCCTTCAAGGTAAGCTCTTCATATAAAACTGGCATCTCTGGTATATAAGAGAATTGGCTACGATACTGTTCTGGATCTTGTTGAAACGTTTGCCCATTAATCATTACTTTTCCTTCTTTTGGTTGCATGAGGCCAATGATATGCTTGATGGTTGTACTTTTTCCCGCTCCATTCAAACCGATAAGTCCCATAATTTCTCCTGGTTGGATATCAAACGAAATTCCATGGAGAACGTTTTTATGTGTATATCCACCGACGACGTTTTCTATATGTAATAATGAATCCATTGTTCATCCCTCTTTCCATTCTTTCACTTCTTCAAATTTTATCATTCCCCTGCAACTTTGCCAAAAAAAGATGATTTTTTTCGGATAGAATTGAAATCATTGCACATAATACTATTGAAGGCGACAGGATGAACTGTCCAAAGCAATCACTGTAACTTGTTTAAAGGTTTTTAAGTTTAGGCTTAACAATCGAAATGAGGTGTCAGTGAAAGACCAAGCTGATTATGATCTCCACCACTCGGTTTGAGATTGATTCACACACATTTACTAATTAAATGAGGTGTTGACAGCAGGTATATTCGCAAGCTTTGTTCACGATCATTTGTTAAATCACTTATCGTTGGTTTAACATCCTAGTGGCAACCCCACGCGTGGCAGAGTAGTCCCCGTACTATCCACTCATACTGGATAGATGAAGGACAGTTCATTCAAGTCTTCCCCCGCAGAGTACCTCTTATGAGGTACTCTGCTTTTTAATTGGAAGTCATACATATCTTTGGTAATATAAACTCAACAAATGACATTAAAGTTAGGAAGAGGAGGAAATAACATGAGTCAAGATTGTATATTCTGTAAAATAATGGATGGAGATATTCCATCTGCCAAGGTATATGAAGATGAGTTTGTGTATGCGTTCCTTGATATTAGTCAAACAACAAAAGGTCATACACTAGTTATTCCAAAGCAGCACACAAAAAACATATATGAAACAGATGCTACAACCGCTGAGCAGCTTTTCTCTCGTGTGCCAAAAGTTGCTAATGCAATTAAAGAAGCATTCAACCCAGTAGGCTTAAACATGCTAAATAACAATGAGGAAGCTGCAGGTCAGTCTGTATTTCACCTTCATATTCATCTCATTCCTCGTTATGGTAGTAATGATGGCTTTGGGGCGAAGTGGGAAACCCATACAGATGACTATTCTAATGAGGACCTTCAATCGATTGCTTCCTCCATTGCGGAACAAGTGAAGTAACGTTTACTTTTTTTTATTATTTGTTAAAATGATAGTAGACTTTCGCAACTGGTCACGAGGACACAGTTGGAAAGTAGACGAGTTTAGATTAGAAGAGGAGAGATGAACATGAGTAATCGTTTGGACACACGTATCTTAGTATTATTGTCATTGCTTGTAGGTATTGGAGCTGTTTTACACATTTTTGCTCCACCGATTTTATTTGGTATGAAGCCGGATATGCTTCTTGTCATGATGTTCTTGGGTATTCTATTATTTCCTAAGCTTCCTTATGTAATGTTGCTATCCTTCGTAACAGGCGGTATTTCTGCTCTAACGACATCCGTACCTGGTGGACAAATTGCAAATGTAGTTGATAAACCTATTACAGCTTTACTATTTTTTGGAGTATATGTTGCTTTAAGCAAAGTTATGAGCTCTAACAAACTAGCACCTATCCTTACAGCTTTCGGCACACTCATAAGTGGAACAATCTTTTTATTTGTAGCTGTAATGCTCATTGGTCTTGTAGAAACCACATTTAGTGCTCTATTCTTGGCTGTTGTACTTCCAACAGCTGCTTTTAATACAGTAGCAATGATTGTCATTTATCCAATTGTCCAAAAGATTTTTGCACGCACACGAATTGCGCAAATTTCATCTAAAGCATCATAATTTTACTTTTCCACCCCTGACGTGAAGTCAGGGGTTTTTATTTAAATCATATAGGGAATAATGAATTAAGTAAGCGTCGTTGCTTGTAGGGAGGATGTATAATCCATCATACATATGCTTATAAAACTTTGAATTTTCTAAAAGGAAATGACATTTATACCTCTACAGGCACTTAAAAAACGGATATAATAGTAGCTAGAAAGGAGTTTTGAATATGGGAAAAAGTAAATCATTAGTGCTAGGATTTGTTGTAGGAGGCGTTGTAAGTGCAGCAGCAACATTACTTTCTACTCCTTCTTCAGGCAATCAAATCCGAAACCAAGCAAAAGATACCTCTACACGTTTGAAAGATACCATAACCAATTTAAAAGGTGAAGGCAGGGAACTTACCGAACAAATTGCTCAAACCTCAAAAGAAGGAGCTATTCTACTAAAAGATCTTTCTTCTGACATTAAGCAGTCAATTGAAAGCTGGAAGCAAACAATTGAGCCCCACCAACGTAATATTCAAAAACACCTTCAAGAAATTGAGGATAGCTTAAAAGAATTAGAAGAAAAAGCAAACCAAAACCAAAATGAAATCCAAGTCCAAGAGCATCCTCCAACTCCGGCAGCTGCCGAAGACGAAGAACAACATTAAATCCAAACACAAAGCCTGCTACTATCTGTAGTAGGCTTTTTTAATGTAGGGGAGAGACACCCCTTGGAAAAATTTGCTCGGTACAATTCCATCTACTTATGAAATATCTAATGTTTAAGTATTATGACAATGAGTGGGAATAAAAAACTTAGCAAATCTTCCTTTTGTAAATTTATATCCTGCCCCTATAAAAGTACAAGGAACAAAAGCGGAAGTGCCCGCTTAGCAACGTACAAGCTGCTGCCAAAGAGCGCGGATTGGTTCGATGTTGCTGCACAATGCAGCCGGTCTTAATCGAACTTCCATCACTCGAGAACTCCCCCTGAATCCGTATGAGATAAAGGAAACACGAAGGAGCGATAGCGATTAGATGTTGACTTATTGTAAGGAGGTACAGGAAGTTTTTTAGTCGATCGGAGCTGGACGTGGCCTCTATAACTTATTAATTTATACACAAACCAACACTTTTATAATTTCCTGGCTATACAGCAAAAAAGCCCTGCTCAAATGAGCAGGGCTTTTTTTGTGAAGTATTTATTCAGATTTCAGGTCTTCAATAGAGCTGATATCCATGTATTTCGGAACAACTAGACCGATTTTTGCACCTTCAAGGTTCGCACCAAGATCTTCTAGGCTGTCTTTATTTGACTCATAAAGATCGCCGTGAGTACCTGGTAACCATGCAGCTACCATACCGTCAGCTTCGCCTTCAGCAACTGCTTGCCACATAGCGGCGTTTTGCAGTTGAGTAAGCTTAACTTCGAAACCTTGTTGACGAAGTACTTCGCCAATTACGTTTGTAGAAGCAATCTCAGAGTCCCAAGATACATAAACAAGTTTCGCTTTCGTACCATCGACTTTTTCTGTTCCTTTTGTCCATTCGCTTACCTTGTCAGAGTTTTCTTTAACCCAATTCTTAGCAGCTTCTTCGATTGGAGTTCCGTCTTTTCGTGCAAGCATGACTTTACCCATTTCTTCAGAAGACCATTTGAACTGATCTAGAATCTTATATAGATTTGGTTTCTCTTCTTTAAGACCTGTTTTTACCATTGTCTTGATTTGCTCTTCGCCACCAAACACACCTTTTGGATCTTCTAGATATTTAAGGTCATATTTAGCGAACTTCCAGTGTGGTGTCCAACCTGTAACAATGATTGGCTCTTCGTCTTCAATAGCGTTGCCTAGTGCTTCCGTCATAGCTCCACCAGAAGAAGTTTGTACTTCCCAGTTTTCAAGACCATATTCTTCTACTGCTTTTTCAGATGTCTTCACAACACCTGCACCAGCGTCGATACCAGTGATTGTGTAATCAAGTTCTTCTCCAATAGCAGCTTTCGATTCTCCACCTTCAGCGCTATCTCCATTGGATGAACCAGAATCAGATGATCCTCCATCAGAAGAACCGCAACCTGCAGCTACGATTGAAAGTGACAAACCAGCCGCCAAACCTAGACGTTTCCAGTTTAAATTAAACATAATTGATACTCCCCTTTTTTTTAAATGTACTTCCCTATATTTTGACTTTTCCTTAAAGAAGAAAAAGAGCAAAAACAATTTCTTTATTCACCCTTTTGCGTGTTAAGGCTTTGAGTGAAACGGTCAATAATAATCGCTAGAATAACGATACTTACACCAGCTACGAAGCCTAGTCCAACATTGTTACGTGATAAGGATTCAATTACTTTTTGACCTAGACCTTCTGCACCAATCATGGATGCAATAACAACCATGGAAAGTGCAAGCATTACTGTTTGGTTAATACCTGCCATAATGGTTTTCTTTGCCATAGGCAGCTGAACTTTAAATAACTTCTGAAATCCTGTTGTACCAAAGGCTTCTGATGCTTCAATCAATTCTTTCGATACTTGGCGAATACCTAAGTTCGTAAAACGAACAGTTGGAGGTACTGCGAAAATAACAGATGCAAACACCCCTGGAACCATTCCGATACCAAAGAAGGCAACGGCTGGGATTAAATATACAAAGGCTGGCATCGTCTGCATAAAGTCGAGAACTGGTGTAATAATTGCCTCTACGACCCTACTTTTCGCCATCCATATCCCAAATGGAACACCTACAATTACGGATATAATACTCGAGGTTATAACGAGTGAGAATGTATCCATTAAGTCTTGCCATAGATCTTGGTTGAATATAAACCATAAACCTATGAAAGCAAAAATCGCTAAACCAATACGTTTACCTGTAACAAAGAAGGCCAAAATGGCAATCAAAGCAATGAACAACCATGGGTTTATCCATTGTAGTGTTTCACTAAGCCATTCAATAAAGGCACCTAAATTATCTTTGATTGGCTCGAATAAGAATTCAAAATTATCTGTAATCCAGTCTGTTAAATTACTGATCCACTGTTTCATCGGAATCGTTTCGATGATCTTCATTCAATGACACCTCACTTCCAGCTAGCGCTCCTATTACAGCACCACGTACAATAACTCCTCGTAATTTCCCATCTTCTACAACAGCAATTGGTACTGGAGAATCATGAATCATGTCAAAAATCTCATTCATAGATGTTTCAAGAGAAGCTGTTGGTACATCAGTTACCATAATTTGATTTAGGTCTGTTATATTGTTTTGCTTCGCTTCTGAAGCTTTATCAGCTGTTACATAGCCCTTTAGGTTACGTGAACGATCTGTAACATAAATACTAGACAGTCCTTCTTCTCTCATACGCTCTAGAGCTACACGAGGACCATGTTTTTCTATGTTCACCGTCTCTGGGCGTTTCATAATATGTTGTGCAGTTAAGACCTTGGAACGATCTACGTCTTCAACGAATTTCTCTACATAATCATTTGCTGGGTTTACTAATATTTCTTCAGGGGAACCGATTTGTACAATCGAACCATCTTTCATTAATGCAATACGATCACCGATACGAAGTGCTTCGTCCAAATCGTGTGTAATGAAGATGATTGTTTTCTGCATACGTTCCTGAATATCCAATAGTTCATCTTGCATTTCTTTACGAATCAATGGGTCAAGTGCAGAGAAAGCCTCATCCATTAATAGCACTTCTGGATCATTGGCTAATGCTCGTGCTAAACCAACACGCTGGCGCATACCTCCTGAAAGTTGACCAGGATATTGATTTATGAAACTACCTAGTCCTACTAATTCAAGCGCCTCTTTCGATTTTTCAGCTCTTTTGCTTTTATCGATACCTTGTACCTCTAGACCAAATTCGGCATTTTCTAGAACAGTACGGTATGGGAATAAAGCGAAGCTTTGGAAAACCATACTCATTTTCTTACGACGAATGTCTCTCAAGTCTTTGCTGCTCATTTTGGAGAGATTATCGTCATTAATATAAACACTACCTTCTGTTGGTTCAATCAGACGGTTAAGTAAACGGACTAGTGTAGATTTACCACTACCAGAAAGTCCCATAATAACGAATATTTCACTTTGTTCTACTTCAAAATTACATCGATTTACACCGACTGTATTACCTGTTTTCTCAAGTATTTCTTCTTTTCCATAACCTTCATCAAGCAATTTTTGTGCTTGGGAAGGATTCTTACCGAAAATCTTTGATAAGTTTTCTACTTTGATGATCGGCACTAATGCTCACCCCTCTTACGTTTTGACTAGTACTTTTGGACGTCTTTTTGTAACTACGTGTTTACGTGTTTGTTGAACAACTACCTTTTATACTATATATGATAAATAACAAATGAACAAACTATAAATACTTTTAAATATGAATATTTTAAACGTACAGTTGAAACTGAACAAACTTTTGAACATGAAAGCTTCATTTTCCTCTTTTTTTCTCTAAAATGCTATCCAATCTGTTATTTTCTATTTTCTCTCATTTATAGTAGGGTAGGAATAGTATGAGAGAAGGAGGACCTTCCAATGCCCAATATGGACAATGATACTGTACTTAGTGAAGTACAATATAATGCTGTCACAGAATTTTCAAAGACATTAGAAATGTTTAGTCTTACTCCTTCAGAAGCAAGACTATTTGTAACTTTATACATAGAAGGCGAACCGATGACCCTTGATGAAATGAGCGAAGCGCTAGCAAAAAGCAAGACTTCCATGAGCACTGGAATCCGAACCCTTCTCGACTTAAATTTAGTCGAACGGGTTTGGAAAAAAGGAGTAAGAAAAGATTTATATCAAGCAAATGATAACCTTTTCCCAAAATTTATGGCTTCTTATGTTCAACGCTGGCTTGATGCAGCTTGTAGACAGAAGCAATCACTAGAAGAAACGAAGACACTTTTAGAAAGAGAACAAGGAAACATACAAACTGAATACGTAAATGATCTTAAAGAGCGTCTTGATGAAATGATTGAATTTCACTGTTTAATTACGAAAGCATTTGAAAAACTTGATCATTAATTTTTCACTTCTTAGCTTCTCTCTTTCTCATTAGTTATCCCCCCCGTTTGTTTTTTTAGATGTGGGGGATTTTACCATTCAAAATTTTCAACTCATTTATGTTCTTTCACATCAACTTTCATAAGAATTTAATAATTTAATATGTATTTTTTTACGCATGATTATTTTCAACTGAGACGTTTTCCTGAGATAATATAAGTGAATGTTGTATAGGAAAGGTTATTTTTTATGCGAGGGAGGGGTACTAGATGAGTCAAGAAGAGCGTTCGTCAATTCATGAAGCCATCTTATTCAGCCATAAAATGGCTCAACTAAGTAAGGCTCTATGGAAAACAATAGAAAAAGATTGGCAACAATGGATCAAGCCGTTTAATTTAAATATAAATGAACATCACATTCTTTGGATTGCGTATCACCTTAAAGGAGCAAGTGTTTCTGAGGTATCTAAATTTGGAGTCATGCACGTTTCAACAGCATTTAATTTCTCTAAAAAATTGGAAGAAAGAGAACTACTTACTTTTTCGAAAAGGGAGAATGACAAGCGTAATACGTATATTCAATTAACAGAACAAGGAGAAGCATTGCTTCTAGAAACGATGAAAACGTATAATCCAGAAAATAACTCCTTGTTAACTGGTACACAACCGTTGAAAGAACTTTATGGTAAATTTCCAGAATTCTTAGACTTAGTAGCACTTATAAGAGAGATTTATGGACCGGAATACTTAGAGATATTAGAACGTTCCATGAATAATATTGAAGAAGAATTCTATGATGAGGAAGATTTCTTCACAAACGCAAGTATTCTCAAACAGGAATAATCTCTTTTATTCCTGTTCTTTTTATGTCTTTCCTAACTACGGGCAGTATTACATTTAACTAGTAGAGCATATATACATACTATATTACATTCACTAAGCATTTTTTAAACTCCTCCATCAACTCTTCGTACTTTCCTTCTTTATGTAAAGCATCCATTGTGTCATCCGGATGTAGTTTCATATTTAACATACCAGCAAAATGAATGAGCAGAGATGTGTAATCTAATAGGCCTTCTTCTTTTTGTTCCTCATACATATTCTGTAATGTATGTAACAAGCTTAGTACCTCTTGATATTCCTCTTCTTTTAGCCCTTTTTCCAAAATCATCTTCGTGAACGGGTAGTGATCCGTTTTAGACATTTGCGATAGAAGCCTGACATGAAATGCTATCATTTCTGTGTCATACACTTTATTCTCCACACCAATTCTCTCCTCTTTAGCACTACAATTTTTCCAGCTTGTGACCCTCGTCACGATGCGTCTCAAGACTTTCTAAAACTTTTTACAAAAACCCTATTGATTTCTTCTTCAAAACATCGTATCATTCCATAGGACTGATGATATTTTAAATAAAAACGCGTACTTTTGAAACTCTCTCTTCGAAGGAAATGCACAACTAAATTTCCTACTTATTTATGTACAAATAACATTAATATTCTACAAGATATTTTACTATAAATATGAATTGATTGTCACAATAAGGGGGTTGATGAGGATGAACTTAAACTGCTGGAAATCCTTTAACATCACTAAAGAATTTGGTTCAAATCGAATTTATTTACTAAGTCTTATACTTGGTACTTTTTCATTTATTCTCTTATATTTACCCGTTTCTATGCTACACCAGCATCAAGCAGTGAAAGATCATGGATTGTTTCCGATAGCAGTGGCGTTATTCTTACTTCCCATTATCCACAAGTTAATGCATATGATTCCGCTCTTACTGCTAAATAAACGAGTGCGTATTCGCTGGAAATTAAAGCGTGGTATCTTACCGACATTCTCATATCGTACGTTTTCCACTTTATCAAAGAAAACGTCTATTCTAATGGCATTAGCACCAACGTTATTTTTGACGATCCCGGGAATCGTAACTAGCTACGTATTCCCGAATTATTACGCATATATCTTAGTGTTTACTGCTGTTAATATTGGCTTGTCTTTTACCGATTTCTTATGTGTAAGACAATTCTTACTTGCACCAAAAAAATGTATTATTGAAAATGCAAAAGATGGATACGACATCTTGATTGACAGATACAAACAATAATGAGAGTGTAAACGTAATATCCAGGATTTTAATAAAAAAACACCCTGCTTAGGGTGTTTTTTTCGCTAGTTAAAACTTTAATCTGTTCAACAGATGTAATTTTTGATACAGTAATTTCATAGGTGCAAAAGGAGGTTCTTAATCGTGACAGTATTTTTTGTACCATTTGCGCTGTTAATTTTATTCATGTTTAATTCACTTACCCATTCTTTGTGCCTGAAAACAGAGATGGCAACTGAAAAACAACCTAAAGTATTTCGAACCATCAATATTTTAATCACAATTCTACTCATTTCCTCTTACGTTGAAGTGTTGTACACATAACTTAAGAAGGAATAGAGACCGATTAGAACGCACATGACATTTTCGTGCATACGAAAAAAGAACTACCTAATGATTAGGTAGTTCTTTTTTTGTCGCTGTATTTAGGAGGTTCCTAGTACAACCAAGATGCACCAACGATGATTAACAAGATGAACAATACAACAATCAAGGCAAATCCTCCGCCATAACCTTTACTCATAAGAACACCTCCTTTTCCAACTAACTAAGATATCTTATGCGTAAGAAAAAAACCTGAATAGGCGTTTGCCCCAATTTCTCAAAAGTTTTGTGTATCCATCATACTTCTATTGATTTATTCATCAATATGTTATAGTATTTTGATGATATGGTTGTCCCTTAAAATGGAAATTAATTTACATATAGGAGTGCTTACGAATATGAAAAAACTCACTCTAGCCACTACTTTTGCTGCTAGTGTTCTAGCTTTAACAGCTTGTTCTCAATCTCAATCAGACCAATCTGAGTTAGTTGTTGAGTCCAAAAATGGGAATATTACGAAAGAACAATTCTATGAGGAACTGAAAGATCGTTACGGGGATCAAGTTTTGCATGAAATGATTGTTAAAGAAGTACTGAATGATGATTTTGAAGTAACAAAGGAAGAAGTGGAACAAGAGCTTGAAAGGTATAAGAGTCAATACGGTGATCAATTTGACCAAGCTCTCCAGCAAATGGGTTTCCAAAACGAAGAAGATTTCAAAACCGTACTAGAATATAGCTTACTGCAGCAGAAAGCAGCTACAGCAAAGGTTGAAGTTAGTGATGAAGACATTCAACAACGCTATGAGCGTATGAAAACTGAACTACAAGCAAGCCACATTATTGTTGATTCAGAAGAAAAAGCTAAAGAAGTTGCCAAAAAGGTAAAAGAAGGGAATAAAAGTTTCGCTGAACTTGCCAAAGAATATTCAACTGGTCCTTCCGCTTCAAAGGGTGGAGACTTAGGTACATTTGGTCCAGGAAAAATGGATCCTGCCTTTGAAGATGCTGCCTATGCACTTGAAGAAGGCGAAGTGAGTGATCCTGTTCAATCGTCTTTTGGTTGGCATATCATTAAAGTATCAGACAAAAAAGAAACAGATGTAAAACCACTAGATGAAATGAGAGACCAAATTAAGTCAGAGCTCCAAAAACAACAAGTCAATAATGCAGATGCAAAAACATCCATAGATCAAATCATTAAGGATGCGAATGTGGATATTAAAATTAAAGAATTCAAAGATATATTCGATAATAAAGAATCAGCACAATAATGCTTAAAAGGATATCCAACCTGTGGATATCCTCTTTTTTGTTTTGTCCACATTGTGGACTCTCCTCATACAAAGCTCCGTTGTTTATAGATATATAATGCAGGATGGGTTATTCCAGTACATTTCCCCTACGTTTTATAACACCACAAAAAAACAAGCGCTGTGCGGGCGCTTGTTTTTTAAGATCCGGAGGCCATTGTGTGCTCTTTATTTTCGTCTTTTTGTTGTCTAGCTTCTTCAATGCGTGCCATATACTTTTGTCCTTCTTGCTCAATAAAATGATTCTCCATTTTCTGGTCCTCACGCATAGCGCGATAAGCCATATACCCACAAAAGATCATAAACAAGATGATAGCTAACACCCACCAAGGAAAACCGGCAATTTCCATCATTTCTGTACCCCCTTGTCCACGTTTACTAAATGTATATGCACTGAAGTACATCTTATGACTTATGAGTCTGCTTTCTCCCTATAAGTGAGCTTTTCTATTCTTTGTACTGATCCGCAAACAAAGGCTTATAAAAGCTCCGATTATCCATAGCGAATAATCGTTCGGTAAATTCACCAGGTTGCACCTTATCTAAAGATCGATTTAACATATTCATCTTTGCATCAACCAAGTCAATTAAATGAAGCATTTCTGCCTCTCGAATAAGTGGAGGTTTAGGACTACCCCACTCTGCTTTGCCATGGTGGCTCAAGACCATGTGCTGAAGCATGGTTACCTCTTCGCCGTCTATTCCAAGTTCAGTGGCAACTGCTCCGATTTCTTCTACCATCATTGGGATATGACCAATTAATTTCCCTTCTAAGGTATAGGATGGAGTCGCTGCTCCAGATAATTCTTTCAGCTTCCCTAGGTCATGTAAAATGATGCCAGCATAAAGAAGGTCTTGATCCAAATCTGGATATAGCTCTTTTAATTCTTTGGCTAAATTTAGCATAGATACAATATGGTGGGCTAGTCCGGAAACGTACTCATGATGATTCTTTACTGCTGCAGGGTATGTTAACAGAGCTTCTTGATACATCTTCACAAAATGGCGTGTGATGCGTTGAAGATTTGGATTCTTCATTTCAAATATAGCTTCTGTAATTCGTTCCATTAAGTCCTCTTGTGATACAGGAGCTTTCTCCACAAAATCTGATGCCTTCACTCCATCTGTAGGTTGCGCTGGTCTGATGGACTGAATTTTCAATTGTGCTTTACCGCGAAACTGGTTGACTTCTCCTGTTATTCGAGCTAATTCTTCAGCAATGAAAGTCTGCTCATCTTCCTTAGTAGCTTCCCACAATTTTGCTTCAATTTCACCTGTCGCATCACGCAAAACTAATGTTAAAAATGGTTTTCCATTACTGGCAACACCTTTTGTAGATGACTTAATTAACATAAAATCATCGAAGGCATCTCCTATTTGATGATTGGATATTCCTTTTTTCATAATGTTCCTCCTCTCATGCGTTTACAATGTGTTTTATATATGGACGAAATAGATTTTGATACTAATTACTTTTAGAGTAATGAAACTTTTCCTATGTGTAAAGAAAAAAGAATGTCTAAGAACACGGCGCGCGGTTCTAGCTCACAACTTATTGACCTAAGCAATATTCGATGTGGTGCTTTTTTAGGTAGAGTTTTACTTATAAAAAAAAAGAAGAGCGTGTAAGCCACGCTCTTTCTCTCGCTAATCTTCTCTTGGAACATACTTGAAAATTTCACCAGATTCAACAACACGGATAAACTTCATTAGCCAACGATAATAGCTTTGTGCGTATTCAAGTCGATCGATATCACGTTGAATTTTGCCTACAAGCTCCTCATCATCACAGTTATCCGCAATGGAACGCAACTCCGAAATAGTTTCATTTGCTTCTTCCATATTTGTTTCCGTATGGTGTCTCCAGCGATTGCCAAATAATGCGGTGAATGCTTTATACCAATCTTCTTCAGATTTATATAAGTCCTTACGAATTCCTTTTCGAAAAGCAGGCTCCACCATTTTCATTTCTGACAGAGAACGTACTCCTGTCGACATACTCGTCTTGCTCATCTCTAGCGCATCACGCATGTCATCGAGCGTCATTGGGTAGTCGGAGAAATATAACGTTCCATACAAACGTCCTACAGAGGAAGTAATCCCGTATAGGTTCATATTCTTCGCAATCACCTGGATAAACTTTTCTATTGTTTCTTCATATTCTGCCCATTCTTGTTTTTTATCTACCAATGGACGACCCTCCACTAGCTTTATTCGACATGTACCTAGAGTATTTTATCACTATTATTCCAAACATGCGAGGACATGACAAATAAAAACTTATTTTTTTATAGAAAAATAATCTGTTGTTTGTTCAGTATGTCTTGAATATACTGTCTGCATGATAACACAATTACCTGTTGTGTACGCGAAATGTTAGTAAGTAAAGTTAAAAATTCTTTCGTTCGTTCCTCATCGAAGTTAACATATGCATCATCTATGATGAATGGCATACCATGCTGATCACTCATTACCCGGCTTAGAGATAACCGTAATGCTACATACAATTGTTCCTTTGTGCCTTGAGACAATTGCTCCGCTGTGTATCGGTCCCCAGATTGCGTTTCTACAACCAAACCTTCTTCCGAGGATGGAACAAATACATGTACATATGTGTTATTCGTTAGGATGGAGAAAAACTGCTTACAATATTCAAGTACCATCGGCATACGTTCCTGTTGAAAAGTAGATTTAGTCTTTCTCAACATAGAATACGCTACTTTATAAACTGCCCACTCCATGGCTTGTTCCTTTAATAAACTTTTTTCAAACTCTAACTCATGTCGGTACTTGGATATCGATTCATCTCCCTCTAACGTCCTCAAATGGGACAATGTATCTGACAGTTGTTGTCTGACGGAATCAATTTGGTTTGACAACTCTTGCTTACGTTTAGTCTTTTCTTGCCGTTCTTGTTGAATGAAAGATGAATCTAAGGAGGAACTCAATAATGATTTCACCTTGTCATTATTTAGATATATTGAATAAAGCTGTTCATAATATTGCTTTTTGTTATGCTTAATGTCATAAAGTCGATTAATCTTATTACCTGTTTGTATATAAGCTTCCTCATCTTCAACATTCGCAAACCTAAAAAGTTTTCGAATTTCTTCTTCGAACGGCTTCATTTTTTCACGAACATCCTGTTTCTGTTGTTCTATTGTAAAAAGCCATTCTGTGTAAGTGTCTTTTAGTTCTAATTGCTTTTGGATAAAGGCTTTGAGTTGAAATAACTGATTTTCTTTCTCTTCTATAGAAACATTCGTGTCTATATCTACTTGACTAGCTAATGTTTCTACTTGTTCCTCATACGAAGAGATATCGTTCTTCAGTTGTTGAACATCTTGTTCTTGCTCTCTTATATGTTCAAGTGATTCTTTATGGCTCATTACCTTTTGGTATGCTTTAGGCCAAAAATCCAAATCCACATGACGAAGAAAAGAATACATCTCCATCTGTTCTTCTACCTGTTGATAAAAGCGTTGGCGCTGTCTATCTAAAGAAGCAAAGCGCTCATCTAGCTTCATCATTTCACCATGTAATTGTTGAACTTGATAGGAAAACTGTTCAAGTTCTGTCTTAATCCTATCATGAGTTGCAAGCTGTTCCTTATACCAAGTTAAGGAAGTTGTTGATGATTCATTCTCATCAACTATTTTCTCACCGATACTAGTATCAACATTAGGAAGAGAATTTCGTATCATACTCACGCCCATTACTACAATTCCAAACAGTCCAAAAGTTCCTATCCCAAACCACCAATTATTAAAGAGAAAACTCATCGATATACCAATGGCAAATAGTACTGCTACTCCTATCAATACTTGATTTGTTAGTGCGATTATGCGTCGATGATAAGCTTCCAGTGAATCTTGCTGCTGCTTGTGCTGATTATCTATTTTTTGTTGAACGTCCTGTTCATATTGTCTGTCTACTTCCGCTTGATAATGATCATACACTTGCTCAGATAAAAGAGATTGTTCGAGTGTCTCTTTTTCCGAAAGGAGTTGCTGTTCCCGTTCTTTATTAACCCGTTTCTGTTGTTGATACTGTTCGTCTTCTAGCTCAATGTCCCGTTGTTGCTTAGAAAGCATTTGCCAATGTTCCTCTATGTAAAAGGGGAACTCAATGTTTTCCACATCATCAATGGTAAGCTCAATACCTAGTGACTCAATTTCATCTTTCACCTTTTTAGTACGCTGTTCAATTTCTTGATTGAGATGATCTCTTTGCTCTTTCTTTACATCATTCCGCTGCTTTTTCTGCTCAAGATCCTTCAACGATTCCAGGATTCTTTCATCAACTTCATAGAGATCACGTTGCTTATCGCGATACGTTTTCTCATTTTGTTCAATGACTTCTAATTCACTTTTTAAAGGGAGGTACTGATCTTTCAGATGATAGTAGCGTTCCATTCCATTCTCAGGAAAAGAAAGATCTTCCTCATATTCTTTTTCCTCTTCTTGTAACTGCTGGTAAGCCAACAAAGGTTGTACAGCTTGTTGTTTCCTCTCTAGTTCATCTATAGATGTTTCTACATCTTTATATTTGTTCTGCAATGCCTCAAGTTCGTTTTGCAGATTATTTTCCTGCTTTTTCAGTGATGCGTATTGTTCCTCTCCTTGTTTAGAAGCTTGAAATAGTTGTTCCTTTTCTCTAACAGAAACTAACTGTTGATTGAGTTGTGGATTTTTGCCTTGTTTTTTAAATCTTTGGTCTAATTCTTTCTCCAGTTTCTTCTCTACGTCATAAATTTCTCTTGAGCCTGTCATTCCTATTCCGAATAAAATATCTCCAATGTCATCTGAATGTAGTTGCTGTACATGTTGAATATCATGAAGCCCAAAGGAAAAAATCGCCTCATATGTAAATCGGTCCACTCCATTTAGAAGTTCTTTCAAAAAAGACTCTTCTTTTTCTTCCCCATTATTTGTATAGCAACGTGCTTCCCCATCATATTTATCCGGTTGCCTCTCAATTTTGATTCGTCCCCAAGCAGGAGTTTCAATCACAAGGCTACCTCCGACTACTCCTCCTCTTTGAGGCTTAAATGCTTGAAGCTTTCTTGGAGGAAGCGAAAATAAAATATATAGAATAAATTGATGTAATGTGGACTTCCCGGCTTCATTTTTACCGTACACATAAGAAAGTCCCTCCTCAGAAAATTGAATAGTCTCATTCACCCATTTTCCGAAGCCATATATATGTACTTCTATTAGCTTCATACCCTACTCCCCCTTCAAAAGTTTCTGAAGCAATAGCTGTTCTGCTCTGTTTAATAAGTCTTGCTTTTCTTCCTCCGAAAAGGGTTGTAGATATTTTCGCATATGCTTATGATATAACAGTTCATGCAAATGGTCTTCGATATCTTGGTGATTGTCAAACTGGCGAATCAATTCACCTATAAAATGAGCGCCATTACTCAACTGTTCACGATCCCAATTAGGAGTAATAGAAGTATGTACCCGGGAAATCCATATCCAATCCGCTGCTTCTTCTTCCTGTTCATTCCATATATCCTTCAGCTCATCTATCATCGACTGTTCTTGCCCTTTTGGAAACGGTAAAGACCCTTGAAACGTTACTTCTATGAATGCTTTCCCACATTCCATTCGTTTATCATCTTTCAAGGATTGAACGGTTGTTTCTAAATCATGAAGGTTCGTTTGCTCTTCTACTTGAAATGTTTCAACATTAAACTGAATATTCTCTGTGGGGCAAAACGTAAGAGAGGTAGTGTTTTCAGAAAGATCTACGATATAACACCCTTTCTCTCCTTGTTCGTTTCTATGTCGTCCCTGAATATTACCTGGGTAGACAATGTATGGATCCTTATGTAGTACTTGTTTTTTATGAATATGACCTAAAGCCCAATAGTCCATACCTCTTTGAAGAAGTTGCTCTATTGAAAACGGTGCATACACATCATGCTCTGTATTTGTAGATAGACTACCATGTAACATCCCTATATTATAGATACCTTCAGAAGATGGTGTGAAATCTTGATGTTTGGAGTGGTGAACAGCTCGCTGTTCATAACTAAATCCATGTATATCAGCCAATTTCTCCCCGTTTTTATAAAAAGGAAAGGACTTTACCTCTTCGGTTTCAAATACATGCACATACTCGGGGTAAGTCATTGGATAAAAAGTGGCATTCATATAATCATGATTACCATGACTGACATAAGTATGAATACGACATTCCGCTAATCGTTCCAAACCTTTTTTAAAATGGAGTTGTGCTTTCAAGCTCCTGCCATCCTGATCAAAAATATCACCTGCCATCAACACAAAATCCACCTGCTGTTCAATAGCATGATTAATTAGCCTATCAAACGCCTTAAACGTACTTTCTCTCACATCACGGAACAGTGGACCAGGTAAATAATAATAGCCTTTAAAAGGACTATCTATATGCAAGTCAGCACAATGCAAAAATCGAATGCTTCCCTTCATACAAAGAAGCTCCTCTCTGTTCAATCTCATTGATTTGATTGTATCAAACGAAGCACACGAATGCACGTTCGCTTCATATATTTCTTATAACTGGTGAAGCTATTGATGTGGAGGTGAAGCATATGGCTAAACGAAAAAAGAATCCATCTGAGCGTGGAAAAAGCGCAGCAAGTGTTAAAGGATCCCCTAACAGTGGACCAGTAGAAAAGTTCCGTAATGAACCTGATCATCAAACCACCAACATGCAATACAAAAAGGAAAACACCGCAAAAGATTAACTTACACTCACGTTCAGCTTAATAAATAGCACAAATAAAAAGAGCAAGCTCCATCTTTGGATTTTGCTCTTTTTAGTAATGATGAGTTTATTCCTTTGGCTGAATAAGACCAATTCCAATTCCTGTTGGGTCAACTAGATAAGCAAGATAAAAAGCATCATACACCATCTTAATCTCGAACAATCATTGCTCGTTTTCTTTTGCTTTTAGTATAGAGTCATCTGAATTATTCTTTTTTGGATAATTGCATAGCTTTCTTCAAATCTTTCAACGACGAAGAACGTCCATAAAGGAGTACACCACCTCGATAAACTCGTGCACCGATGACAGCTAATAAAATAATAGTACCAATCAATAGTAATATACCAAGACTGGACTCCCAAAACGGAATCTCTAGCATTCCCACCCGTAGGAACATAAGCATTGGCGTAAAGAATGGGATAAAGGATGTTACGGTTACAAATGTAGATTCCGGTACATTTAACCCAAACATAGCTAACATGAAAGCAGCTACAATTAGCAATGTCATTGGTGTAATCACTTGTTGTGCATCTTCAATCCGACTCACAATAGATCCTAGCATCGCAGCTAATGTTGCATAAAGCAAATAGCCAAGTAGGAAAAAGAGTATTGCATAAATGAGTGTGCTTATTTCCACATTAGAGAATCCGAAATAACTGGTGAATCCTCCGCCACTCATTGATTCCATATTACTTTTAATGGATTGATATCCCACTAATAAGATCAAACTGAATTGGGTAATACCTAATAACGCAATTCCGCATATTTTCCCAAACATTTGCGTTACTGGAGAAACACTGGAAATCAATATTTCCATAACTCTTGATGATTTTTCTGTGGCAACTTCCATTGCTATCATATTTCCATACATTAAGACACCAAAGTAAAGCAAAAACAGCATAATATATACAAGCCCACGTGTCTCGTTAAGCTCTTCAAACGACTTCGAGTCCTCCGCTAATGACACCTTTTCAAAAGAAACAGGAGAATATATTTGCTGTATTGTTGATTCTTCAATACCAGCATTCTCGGTTGCCACAGCCACTTTCAATTGCTGTAAACCTTGCTGAAGCTTTCCACTAATACTCATTTCACTCATTTGATTGGAATAATAGGTACCCTCAGGCAAATCACTTTCATTTAAAGTCAGTGTTAAAAGTCCTTTATATTCTCCTTCTTGTACTGCCTTTTTTGCTTCTTCTTCTGAGTCATCAAACTCCTCAACTTCCATGACATCTTCTTGAGCCTTTACTTGTTCCTGGAACCTAGAGAATAAGGAATCTGTTTCATCAATAACCGCAACCGTATCTACTTGTTCCTCTTCACCACTAAATGTACTTATGATGTTTTGGAAATTGGCAAGTCCTACAATAAGTAAAAGCGTGATAACAGTTGTAATAATGAACGCCTTTGATTTTAAACGATTCAGATAAGTATGAGCTAATATAACGAAAAACTTATTCATAAGAAGCACCTACTTTCTCAATAAATATGTCATTTAGGGTAGGCTCTTCAAGATCAAAGGTACGTACAAACCCCTTTCCAGATAGGGCATCAAATATGCGTCCTGCAACATCTTCGCTCTCGATTTGCAGTTCACATCCTTCCGTAAAAGTTTTATAGCGAACAACTCCTGGAACATCCTTAAGGTAGTTCACATCAAAATCTGCTCGTATCACTACATTTTTCTTCCCAAAGGAACGTTTCACTTCCTTTAGTCCCCCATGTACAACAGGTGTACCGTGATGAAGAATACATAAGTGCTCACATAGTTCCTCTACATGCTCCATTCGGTGAGATGAAAATACAATCGATGTCCCAGCTTCTTTTAACTCAACAACGGCTTTTTTTAGTTGTTCAACATTAACTGGGTCTAGTCCTGAGAATGGTTCATCTAAAATAAGCAACTTTGGCTTATGTATGACAGCCGAAATAAACTGGACCTTTTGTTGATTACCTTTTGAAAGCTCTTCTACCTTTTTGTCACGATATTCAGGAACGTGAAATTTCTCAAGCCAAGCATCCATTTCGGTAATAATGTCATTCTTCTGCATCCCTCTCAATCTCCCAAGGTAGACAAGCTGGTCCTTTACTGTTAACTTTGGATACAATCCTCGTTCTTCAGGAAGATAGCCAATGAGGTGGCTTTTACTATAATTTATGGAATCATCACTCCAAGAAATTGAGCCTTCTGTGAGATCCATCAAACCTAGGATCATACGAAATGTTGTGGTTTTTCCTGCACCATTCGCTCCAAGAAAACCAAATATTTGTTTCTCAGGTATTTCTAACGAAAGGTTATCTACAGCAGTTGATGAACCAAATCGCTTGGTCACATTATCTAATTTCAGTGTCATGTCATACTCTCTCCTCTCCTACTCCACATACGTCTTAAATAAGCAATATGTTTCAAAATCTTTTATACTATTTAGGTTTATACATTAAATGTATAAGGAAAATCATGTAAGAGGATGTAAGAGGATGTAAGAGCAACAAAAAATTAATTATGCGAAATGGTAATTTACTTATTTTTTATCTTCATAGTGACCCACATTACATTTATCGACAAATATGAAGAGATTAGCAGGAAAAATAAAGCCTAATGCGAAATAGTAAAGGTGTAGAAATTTCAGGAGGGAATAAAATATGAAAGCATATGCTTTAACTGTATTTGCACCAGATGGTACTCACTTATTAGATGAAACATTTGAAGCAGAAAATGATCAGGACGCAACTAAAATTGGTAAACAAAAGCTTGAAGACCAAGGTTATGAAGAACACACCCACCGTTGTGTAGCCCCTGATGGACATATGGTCCTATTTCATCGATAAGAAATTAAACTAAAATGTGAAACTAGCTTTCCTTATAAGAACAAAAGCGCAAGCGCCCGTTTAGCGACGTATATGTATGCTGCGGTCCACACGACGTGGGTTGGTTCGATGTTACTACGTGATGTAGCGATTTTAATCGAACTTCACCTGATTCCTCAGGAGATAAAGGCAACACGAAAACATGCGTGATTCGATGTTAACTTATCGTACGGAGGCGAGGGAAGCATACTAGTCGCTGGGCGCTAGCGCTGGACGTGGCCACATCACTTTACCTAAGTTATCCACAACCTCAACCCGTTTATAATTTCCTATACGACAAGAAAATCCTGGCATATTGCCAGGATTTTCTTCTTTACCTACCTTTGAAATCCGGTTTACGTTTTTGTAAAAACGCCTGAACCCCTTCTTGATGGTCTTCTGTATTTTTCAAATCAAACTGCCATATTCGTTCTTCTTGCAAAATTTTCGTTAGCTTGTCTAATTCATTTCGATGATACACTTGCTTTGTACCAATCATAGCGTGAAGCGGTCTTTGCTGCCATTGACGAGCAAGCTTAAATGCTTCTTCTTCCACATCTTCAGAAGTTACAGAATCTACTAACCCTTCTTCCAAAGCTTCTTCGCCAGTAAGTGTTTTTCCTTCCCATGCAAAGCGTTTCGCTTGTTGTGTACCTAGACGTTCTTGTAACCAGAAATGGCCCCCTCCATCTGGGATTAAACCAATTGCAATAAAGTTCATCGATAACTTCGAAGATTCATGCGCCACAACAAAATCAGTTGATAATGCAAGACTTAATCCTAGACCTACAACAGGACCATGTACAGCAGATATAACCATCTTCGGCATAAGATAAAACTGAGTCATTACATCCTCAATATCATCCATCACATGCTGAAAAGAGTGTTCTCCTCTCGTTTCTTCCATCATATTTATATCTCCGCCAGAGCAAAATCCTTTTCCTTCTGCAGAAATCACGACAATTAAATCATCATTCTCTTCAATATCACAAATATGATCTTTAAGTTCTTGAAGACTTTCATGATTAAGCGCATTCATTTTATCAGGACGCGTGAGCTTCAGGTGTGATATACCGTTCTCACTCTTTAATGTAAAATAACTCATGGTAACCCTCCTACTAAATACTTACCAAGCAAAACACTGGTATAAACTAACTTCTTTATCCCTTTCCATATTTCCTGCTGAAAACAGGAAAACAAGAGCAGTATTGTTTATCACTAAAAATAAATCATTCATACTCCTGATACAGTTAAGGTGTTAAATAGTGTTTCTAACGTTAGACTTTCTATGAATATTTCTCATTACATAAAAGCCCCATTACCTTGAAGACTTGGATTCAAGATATATTCAAAAGGTGATGGGTCCGATACTTGAAAAGTGGAAGGGGTTACGGTGAAGCAACTCGCTCTCCTGCGGGCGAGCTGGTGAGCCTTCTCAGTCACTTTGTTCCCTCCGGGGTCTCACCAACCTCTTTCTCCCGCGAGAGTCTCGTAGTTCCCCTTCACCCCCCAGCCGGGTAATGGCTATCAGGGATCTCACCAACCTCTTTCTCTGGCGGGAGTCTCCTTGTTCCACGGCCACCTTTGCTAGTATTGGAGCAACGGAAACATTGCGAAGTTAGAGAGGTTGGTGCGATCACCCAAATTTATCTCAACTTCAAGTCCTCAAAATTATGCCTCTTATATGGAATAACTTTCGACTAAAAAAAACCCTCCCAATAAGGGAGGATTTTAACTTGCTTTATTGTTGTCCTTCTTCGTCTGTACCATAAAGCTCTTCTAGAGGCTTTGTGATGATTTTACTTACATCATTGATTGTTTGGTTTAGACGCTGCTCTTCTTCCATTAGCTTAGAGATTTGCTCATGCTGTTGTACAGTTTCTACAACTTTGCGAGCTTGTTCAACTTCTTCTTCAGAAATCTCTTGTCCTTGCATTTGTTTTTGTTGCAATTCAATTTGAGTATTACGGAAGTTGTCGAACATTTCCTTCGCTTGCTCGTCCGCCATTACTGCTTCATATGCCTGTTTAAGGCCTTGGAATTCTTCGCTTTCGCGGATTGCTTTTTCTAGGTCGTATGCGTAATCATAAATATTAGCCATGAGTGTTGCCTCCTAATTATTTGTCCTTTTAAGCTCATTCCCTAACACTATAACAAACGAAACGTAGTGTGTATAGGAATCCGATTAAATCGTTATCAAATCAGAATAGCAATGATTCCTTGAACAAGCCCAATCACTCCCCCAAGCAATGCACCGAGGTAGGTAATCATCTTAAATTCTCGACGGGATATATCTAATATCATTGTCTCTAAACGTTCTACAGAAAAAGACTCCACCTCTTGTTTCACAATATCAGATAGATGTAATTTTTCCATTATTTCAGGAATTCGTTCAGATAAATAAACCCCTATATGACTTACCAAGCTCGGAACCATTGTGTCTAACACATATGGACGAAGGGTATTAGTATGTTCTGCAATGGATCGATTCATCCATTCTTGAACAGGAACGGCACTCGTGACAACCGACGCCAACGTTTTTGCTATAACGTCTGAACCTACCTTGTCTTCGTAGAAGCGCACATCTTTGTTTGTCCACTTATCCCATTCTGTTTCAAGTAGTGAGGTTAACCAACCTTTCGTTTCGGTGGATTGAAGATAGTTACTAATGGCAGGCTGAACTTTATCAACAAGTCCTTCATTACCTAAAAAGTTCGATATCATATTTCCTAAAAATCCTTGGCCTTCTAAATACCGTTCTATAATATCTCCAAGTTTCCGTTTTCCTTGCTCACTTGATATATATTGGTCTAACTGATCAAGGATATACGAGCTAGCGGTTTCCATACTCGCTCTTCCTTTCTCATCTAAATTGGGTGGCATTAACTCTTTGATGGATTCTTCACGATATTGATCCATAACTTGGTGATAACGCTTTTGTGTAAAGTCATAAATGGTTTGTTCCATATTTTTTACATCTAATGGGACGTTATAACTATTCAACCAATTCTCGAGTGACTGTTCAGATTGTAGAAAACGATCCACCTCTGTCTTAGCCCATTCTTCCATTTGTCTTTGAAAAGTAGCATCTAGGAACTTCCTTCTAAGTCCTTCAGGGGTTAGCAGATGCTCCACAACCATTTTCCCTAGCTGATCGGCAAGTTCATTACGGCGTTTTGGAATCAAACCAGGTGTAAATGGTAGTTGTTTGTTACCAATGTATTTTGGCTGAAAAGGCCTGAATAGCATTTTGATTGCCAGCGAGTTAGTTACCCCACCAATTATAGCCCCAATTACCATCATTAATAATATAAGAAGTAATATTTTCATAAGACCGACCTTTCTATCATCAATTGTTCAAAACGTTTAACTTCCTTAAAGATATAGTATATCCAAAAGCTTTCATGAAAAAAAGGAAAAGCATGATTTCAAACAAGCGTTCATAGGATAGTAATGAAAAGGCAGAACAGGAGGAAAACGTATGGAATCTTTCCACTTTCATCTACAATCCTATCGAAGTCATAAGAATCGTGTGATTGTCCCTAAACAAGTGTACCCTGCATTTAAACAAGCCCAAACGATAAAATATGGAATAAAGCAAGCATCTATTGAAATCATGACGCATCAAAAAGACGACGACATTTTATATATTTCCGAAGACTTAGTAGAGGAAGTACATCTTCTGCAACAGCGAACTATTTCTTGTTATGTACAAGGACCACATATTATTCTTCAGCCTTTACTTGGTGTGTTTACAGCAGGTTTTCAAGAGGAAGAGGCTCAAGTGCTTGGTGAACGTACACCTGTTTTTGAGTCGATGGCGATGACAGGACAATCATATGGCTTTGATACCATTTTCTTTGGTTATCAGCACATCAACTGGGATAATCAGACGATTCATGGATGGGTATTTAGTGATGGCGAGTGGAAAGACCTCATCTACCCTATCCCCTACGTCATATATGATCGTATTCCAAATCGTAAAGTTGAACATCACCCCTCTATAGAAGAAGCGAAACAAAAACTTCAAGAACATACCATATGGTTTAATTCAGGATTTTTTAACAAATGGAAAACCTATGATCAACTTATTCAGACAGGTCAAGTTGCCCACTTACTACCTCCAACCGTTCTGCATCCATCGCAAGACAAAATTGCCGAGATGCTGGACACTCATAAAAGTATTTATATCAAACCTATCCATGGTAGTAAAGGTTCAGGTATTAAAAAATGTACAACCCACTCTGATTCAGCCGGAATCGAATGCATGTATTACGATCAAGACAAAAAGGTCCATCAGCGCTATCATCAACTTTCACAAATGCTTAAGCAGCAATTTCCTAATGGTCTTTATGGTTACATTGCTCAACCAGAAATACCACTTAAGTCTAAACGATCCAGTCCTATGGATTACCGGGTTCATGCAAATAAGAATGAAAACAATGAGTGGGAAGTTACAGCAGTCTGTACAAAATTCGCAGGTAAAGGAAGTCTCACTACCCATGTGAAGCGGGGTGGCTCTTTGCATACACTTGATGAGTTGTTCGATGATAAAGAAAGCCAGACCATTTACAAAAAATTAGAACGGTCAGCACTTCTTGTCAGTAAAGCACTAGATCATAAATCATCGTCACCAATTGGTGAACTTGGATTTGATTTTGGCATCGATGAAGAGGGAAAGGTATGGTTATTTGAAGCAAATTCTAAACCTGGCTATGCCCTCTATGATCATCCGGCTTTTCAAAAAGAACAATCTGTCATTCTCTCGTACCCATACCGTTACGCTAAGCATTTTTATTTATCTTTGTTAGCTCAATAGCATAAAGCTTATATAATAATCCAAAGTAGTTCAGTTTTGAAGTATGTACTTCTAATCGGACTACTTTTTCCTATTTAGTTGAAACTTGAATTTGCTATAAGGGGTATGAATTCCCAGCTCAAACTGCTTATGTTCCATTATCGGCCCATTATCTTGAAGACTTGGATTCGAGATATATTCAAAAGGTGATGGGTCCGATATTTGAAACGTGGAAGGGGGTTACGTGAAACAACTCGCTTTCCTGCGGGCGAGCTGGTGAGCCTTCTCAGTCGCTTTGCCCCCTCCGGGGTCTCACCAACCTCTTTCTCCCGCGGGAGTCTCGTAGTTCCCCTTCACCCCCCAGCCGGGGAATGGCTATCGGAACCGCGGCCAAATGTTGTATGTCTCCCGAAAGGACATATAAGCCCTTATTTTTAGTGAAAACTTCTTTGGGTAGATCTTGTGGACAAATAAAACTTTATTTTTTACAAACAGCGAACTAACTAAATGTCCATTAGTTTCTTGCCACAGAATTTTTTGTTATGAACCAATTGTGATACTAGAACTTACTAGGGTGTAGACCGTCAGAAGATATTCAAATACCTCAACCTCTCTAACTTCGCAATATTTCCGTTGCTCCCAATACTAGCAAAGGTGGCCGTGGAACAAGGAGATTCCCGCCGGAGAAAGAGGTAGGCAAGACCCCACAGAGCCCCGATTTTTGAGCTCGAGGAGGCTTGCCAGCTCGCCGTCAGGACGCGAGTTGTTCCACGGCCACCTTTATTCTAACTAAATCTACGTATGGAATATCTACTCACTCATTCAGTTTCTAAGCGAATGTCTAGCATAAAAAAAAGAGCTTTAAATCGCTTAAGCAATTCATAGCTCTTTGACATAAAAATTCATATTGTTTTCTACTATTTCATAACCAACACTTCATCCACATGTTTGTGCAGGAAATGAAAATATCTATCCATATCTTCAATAGAAGTGTATGGTGAGATACTAAAGAATTTGTGAGAGGTAATATTAACTTGGTTGCCTGTATCCACCGCTTTTACTGTACATTGTTTTCTAGTACTGCCAAAATACAAGTCTTTTCTGTCTATCCCCATCGATTCAATCAGTTTCTCATTCAGCTCATTTGTAGCTTGAATTTGTTGTTCTGTAGATAGACTCTTTTTCTCCTCTTCCCATTTCACACGATCATGATAAAAACGAAACGTGGTAATTGGAGATAGTTCATTCGTAATGGCTATAAATTTAAATTCTTTTAGCAGCCTCTTTCGAAATGCCAGGTTAATCGACAGATAATTAGCCAACAATCTTTGGTATCCTTCCACACCAAACGTAAGTAATGATGCATAAATAGGAATCGAAGTACCTGCTCTTGAACATTCTAACGTATAGCTAGTGTGGTAATGACCAAATCCTTTATTTCCTACGTAAGGTGTTTCTTCTGGATGTAAATCTACTGCATGTAAATCTGATTTATTTTTTAAGAGAAATAAACTCGATACATATGGCGTCTGACCAAGTTTATGAAAATCAAACACCAAACTATCGGCAAGGTTCACGTGTTGGTACTTCTCACATATGTTTGATAATGGATATAACACATCTTTTTCAATATATAATGGGTTAGTAGAAAAATTATACTCATTAAAAAATGCAAACATCCCCCCCATAGCTGTATCGGCATGGAGATATATGTCACGTAAATTGTATTTATGTTCCAACTCAGTCAAAATGGCTTTTACTTCTTTGATCGAATCAATCCCAAATGTATCTGTCGTTCCCATTGTGGTCAGTACATATAAAGGGACACCACCCATAGCAATAACGCTTTCCATCTGTTTTCTAAGATCATTCATATTTAAGGAATGGTCATCATTTGTTTTAACCTTAACCAAGTGATCAGTTCCAAGTCCTGTAGCTTCCATCGATTTATGCAAGCTATAATGAGACAGTTCTGAGCAGAAGCAGTATAAATTACGAGGTACCCCTTTTTTATTTGCATCCGGATACCTTTTGGATATGGCTATTCGCAGAGAAGTAAACGTTGCTCCCTGGCCACCCCAAGTAGTGTATCCTCCACTTTCGGCAGGGTCATATCCGATTAACTTCGATAACATGCTTACAATTTGCGTCTCAACATTGGCAGAAGTGGACCCTTCCACATCCCACAAATTATTTCCGTTCAACAAGGTCATCAGAAAATTAGCTACTAAACTCGCCGTATTGGGCATGGAAGATGCATTGGCCAAATAATTACTATTGGACACCCTGTGCCCTTCACTTAATTTTATTAATTGCCGTAATGTTTGATCTATAGAGTGACCTTCCTGTGGGATGAAAGCTTGCTCAGCTAGCATGTAATAATATGTCTTACTGTCACTATTAAGTTGCTCTTTACCCAGAATAAGGCTATTAGGATCTTTCATTCGATCTAATTGTTCTAGAACATATTGAAGGTAGCTAACCATTTTATCACGACTAGCTTTATTCCCATCAACGCTAGGATATAATCTATGTAAGGAATCCATATAATCCCCCCTATTTTATTTATTACATAAAGAAAAGCTCGGACCTCCCATCTAGTGACGTACAAACTGCTGCCAACAGGACATAGATCAGTTCAATGTTGCTGCGTGAAGCAGCGGTTTTAATCGAACTTCCATCATTCCATAACATCCTCTAAGGAAACATGGAGAACGAAGTGATTCGATGTTGACTGATCGTACAGAGGCGAGGGAAGAACACTAGTATAGGCACTGGAGCTATACATGTAAATCAAAACTTATGCTATCTTTACTCCTAAAAAAGCTCCACCCTTCATTATACCTCAAGCTTCACAAAATAGCTTGAAATACTTGAATGCGCTTACATGTTTTTTTGATATGTATGAGATGTGCTATCAGTCGGAAACATATATCTAGAAAGGAAGGAGGCATGTTATATGGCAGATCCAAAAAAAGATCAACAAAAAGAAAGTCGTGAAGAGTATGAAGTAGATGTAGATAGAATGATTAATGAAGGACTTGCAGGAGGTACGGTGAATTCATTGTACAACCGTGGACAGATAGAAGAATCCCGCAATCTTCCCCACGAGAATGAACCCTATCCAGCCGAAACGAAAAAACAGAAACATAAGTAAAACAAGATATATGGTAAAAATGAAGGACAAAAGTCAAGCGCTGCATTTGTATCAGCATGGAGGGGTAACAGCAGCAACGGTCCAGCGCCCATTTAGCGACGTACAAACTGCTGCCAACAGACGTGGGTTAGTTCGATGTTAACTTATCGTAAGGAGGTGCAGGGTGTTTGCTAGTTGCTAGGCGCTGAAGCTGGACTTGGCCTATATAACTCATTAAATTATGTACAAGCCAACAATGTTTACAATTCCCTATTAAAGTAAATAAAGGGGTGTCCCTTTTTAATGGAACACCCCTTCACAGATTTAACGACTTTTTACGATCATTTGTACAGCTTCCTGAATCAACTCGTCAGTAGGCTCTCCATTCTCCTCTGAACTACGAATACATGCTTCCAAGTTCTTAGCAACAATATATCCAATAGAACGGTCGATGGCAGAGCGTGCTGCAGATAATTGAGTAATGACATCCTTACAATCTTTTTCTTCTTCCATCATCTTCAGAACACCACGTACCTGACCTTCAATGCGTTTAAGACGGTTCTTCATATCCTGAGAATACTGATTCATCTCTTGTGTTTCCATGTTAGTTCCCCCCTTATCACGTTCTATCTATAAAAGGTAGAGCATTTTATTATAAAATCCTTTCATTTCATTATACAATACCAACGCTTGGAAAAAAAGTTCGAGTGTTTAGTAGAAACTACTCGATTGTTATAATGAAACAAGAAGAGCGCAAGCGCCCGTTTAGCGAGGTATGGGTTGCGGTCTGCAAAAAATTGCTGAAAGCTAGAAGAATTAATATTTTCCTTAAAAATTAACAGAAAGAGGTCTTTCCATGTTGAATCAGCTAAAAGCACTTTTCCCAGATATACAGATTCTCACTCCTCACTTAGATATCGACGCAAAAAAATACATATGGTATAAAACCGAAGACAATCAAATTGTAGGACTTCCGATTGACACTACTTCAGAGCGTGAAATTCAGTTGCTCTCCACCTTTCTAGAACCTTATGATTTCCGTCATTCTACTCTCTCCACTCGTGAGCAACTATGGCATAAGTGGATTTATCATAGCGATGAAGAGAACATAACGAAAGTGAATGAGAAATTTCCATACAAGTATCGATACGTATTTTTTTCGATACGCGGGAACGATGTTGATTTAGATGCACTTCAGGAGGCTATTCAATCCTTGTTTCCTTATAAAATGCCATTACTTTGGGAAGGTCATGATCAAGGCTTTATTATTGAAGAACACTTTGATTACTTTAATGAAACTATTGTTTATGAAGATATCATTGATGTCCTGATGAGTGACTTTTATATCACATTACAATTATACATTACGCCGTATTACTACCGCCCAAACAACATTCAAAAAGGGTACACTTGGGGCACGAAATGTTTTGAATTGGTACCTTTTAACCCTTCTAGACCTGTACTATTATACACAGATGTCATGCCTTACCTATACACAAACAACCTCGACCATGCAGACAAGGAGTATATTCATACTACAGTATTAGAACCTGTTATCGATGAACCTGATTTACTGCATACCATCCAAGTATTCCTAGCTTGTAATTCAAATGCTACCCTCGCATCTAAAGAATTATATATGCATCGCAACAGTCTCCAATACCGAGTTGATAAGTTCATTGAAAAAACCGGCATAGATGTAAAGCAATTTCAAGGGGCATTAATTACTTATCTCGCATTAATACAACACCAAAATAATGAAATGTAGGTAAGATGCACAAAAGCGCTTTCATAGTTTTGTGCATACCTTCCATTTACCCTATTCTGAATGTTCGATAGACTTAAGTTAACTCAAAACGCTCTACATATTAGGGAGGAAATGAAAATGGCTGAAATTGCTTTAAAGAATATTCAAAAAGTCTATGATAAAAATGTAACCGCTGTAGAAGATTTTAATTTAGATATTGCCGATAAAGAATTTATTGTATTTGTTGGACCATCTGGTTGTGGTAAGTCAACTACTCTTAGAATGATTGCTGGATTAGAAGAAATTACTGATGGGGATTTCATGATTGAAGACAAGCGCATGAACGATGTAGCTCCAAAAGACCGTGACATTGCGATGGTTTTCCAGAACTATGCACTTTATCCACACATGAATGTGTACGATAATATGGCTTTCGGTTTAAAACTTCGTAAATTTAAAAAAGACGAGATCGACCGTCGTGTAAAAAATGCTGCGAAAATTTTAGGATTAGAAGACTACCTTGATCGTAAACCAAAGGCTCTTTCTGGTGGTCAGCGTCAGCGTGTAGCACTAGGACGTGCCATTGTACGAGATGCAAAAGTATTCTTAATGGACGAACCATTATCAAACTTGGATGCTAAGTTACGTGTACAAATGCGCGCTGAAATTCAAAAGCTTCATCAACGTCTGCAAACAACTACCATTTATGTAACACACGACCAAACTGAAGCGATGACGATGGCAACTCGCCTCGTAGTTATGAAAGACGGTATTATTCAACAAGTAGGTCGTCCAAAGGATGTATACGATCAGCCTGAGAATGTGTTTGTTGGTGGGTTTATTGGTTCACCAGCGATGAATTTCCTTTATGGCACTCTATCTGAAGGGTACTTTGAACTAGAAAATTACAAACTTAAAGTTCCAGAAGGTCGTATGAAAATGCTTCGTGAACAAAATTACGTAGGAAAAGAAATTATTCTTGGAATCCGCCCAGAAGATTTTCATGATGAACCCGTATTCATCGAGTCCAGCTCAGAGAGCAGTTTAAAAGCGACAATCGATGTAGCTGAATTAATGGGTTCTGAATCCTACCTTTACTCTTCCGTTAGTGGTCAAGAATTCATTGCACGTGTAGATTCACGCTCTGATATTGACGGAGGTCAACAAATTGACCTGGCTCTTGATATGAACAAGGCCCACTTCTTTGATAAAGAAACTGAATTACGCATTCGCTAAATATAAAAAACCGGGTACCTTAAAAAATAGGTATCCGGTTTTTTATATTTAGCGATGTAATTCATTAATCGATACATGTCGATCTCTATCACATTTCGTGCATTGATACAGATGTACACATTCATGTTCTTCTGAAGAGTTTTGATCTCCATCAACTAATTTCAGACCTTCATCATCTAGGTAAGGACTATAATCATCTAAATAATCAACAACTCTTCCTTGCTCCTTCATTTCCCAATTGCATGCAGGACAGTGAACTACAATCGTTTGGAGACCATTGCATAAAGGACAAACAAACATCCTTGTTCCCTCCTTATGTATATCTTGTTTCTCACATTCCCTTCGCTTTTACAAGACTAACTTCTCCATGTTCGTTGAAAGGAGGAATGGTTTCCCATTCCTCCTCATCCATTACGTATAAAATTATTTTGCTTGACCACCAAATTGTTGCTCAGCCATTTGAACTAAGCGTTTAGTGATTTCGCCGCCAACTGATCCGTTTTGACGGGAAGTGGAGTCTGGACCAAGTTGAACACCGAACTCTTGAGCGATTTCAGTTTTCATTTGGTCTAAAGCTTGTTGTACACCAGGTACAACTAATTCATTAGAATTGTTATAAGCCATGTGGTTTCACCTCCTGTGTATGAATATTGTCACCCATTCCTCATTATTATATGAGAAAATAATTTTGGTAATTTTTTCACTTATTTTCTCTTTTAAACATAAAGTTATCCTTTTTGATTCACTATTCAAATAGAGAAATCAACAGATTTATTCTTTTCAGGTTTTAGGCAAAAATACATATTATTCAAAGGAATTGAAGTAAAAGTGTTGAGCTTCTTTCTCGTTGTTTTGACCACGCATCTCAGAAAATGCGTTTCTACAAAGGGTTCCGTATGCTTACACTAGGTTGGTCGGATGGTGCTACCTTTTTGCCGATTGACTTTGCCTTATTAAGTTCCAAGAACTGCCTTAATGGTATTTCCGAACACATCGACAAGCCTAGCTCTGGATACCGACGCCGTGCCGAGGCTTTGAAACCTGACCCTGAGGTGATTCCAATCATGATTCAACGTGCGCTTGATTCTGGGAAACATGCTTCCTATATATTGATGGATACATGGTTCACCCAACAACCTTTAATTAAAGCCATAACAGACCAGGGACTTGAAGTAATCGGTATGGTTAAAAACCTAAAACAACGCTACATGGTGAATGAGTTTGAAAGAACTCTACCGTTTCGCTACACCATCAACAGACAAAAAAGCTCCTCTAAGTTCTATTCATACCGTTCAAGCAAATGGTGTACCTGTAAAAATCGTGTTTTTCCGTAATCGTAATAAAAAGAGCAAATGGCTTGCCATATTAAGTACAGACTGCACGTTAAGCGATCAAGAGATCATCCGTATTTATGGCATACGCTGGGATATTGAGGTCTTCTTTAAAACAGCAAAGTCATTTCTTAGCCTTCAGAAGGAGTTTCATGGTCGTTCTTACGATTCGCTGATTTGCCCGTACAACCATTCTTTTACAAGGTATATCGTGTTGTCTTGGCAGAATCGACGATCGTATTTATGAACTTTGTGATGAAATCAATGACCTCGATTGAGCTGTAGCTCTTCAACAACTTATCGAGCTTCTTGAAGGTGCTATGAAAGAGAACAATAAAAAAGTACAAAAACTAATCAAAAAAAAGTCAACTACGACACTGGATCGCAGGCTTGCCCAACTATATTAAGGCTTACCTGCCTATTTCAGTCTGCGAAAGTTGAGTAAGTAATTAAAAAAGTGGAGATTTTTACCTCTAATATTTCTTATATTCTCTCACATACTAGAAATACAAACTTATCAACCAAACATAATGCAAAGGGCTACTTAGTATTAGCTGGTGCAAATCCAGCAAGCCCACCAAAAAAAATATAAAGAGGTGAATTGTTATGGCGAACAATAACTCTAACCAGCTTGTAGTTCCTGGTGTACAACAAGCACTTGACCAAATGAAAACTGAAATCGCACAAGAGTTCGGTGTTCAACTTGGTCCAGACTCCACTTCCCGTCAAAACGGATCAGTTGGCGGCGAAATCACTAAGCGTCTTGTTCAGGCTGCTGAACAACAGTATGGCGGACAACAACAATAATTAAATAGCAATGGAAAAGCCCTCAAACGATTGTTTGAGGGCTTATTTATAATAAAGAAAGTATAGTTTGGAGGCTCTTGCGTATCTAGCTACACCACGCAGCAGCATCGATCCAACCCACTGTGGACAGCAGTTTGTACGTCGCTAAACTGACGAGCTGAGCCTTTCTTTATTTTGCATTTGGTTTTGTCATCGCTTTTGCATCGATATACTCTTCAAACTGCTCTTCTGTTAGAATTTCCGTTTCAACTGCAGCTTCTTTAAGCGTTAAACTATTTTCAAATGCATATTTAGCAATTTTGGCTGCTTTTTCATAACCAATATGAGGATTTAACGCTGTAACAAGCATTAGAGAATCTTTTAAGTATTGTTCAATTTTCTCATGATTTGGTTCAAGGCCTTCCACACAACGCTCGTTAAAGGAGCTCATGCTATCAGCTAGAAGCTGACAGGATTGCAAGAAGTTGTACGCAATAACCGGTTTAAATACGTTCAATTCAAAATTACCCTGACTTGCTGCAAAACCAATCGTTGCGTCATTTCCCATTACTTGCGTCGCTACCATTGTCACAGCTTCACTTTGAGTAGGGTTAACTTTTCCAGGCATGATAGAGCTTCCTGGTTCATTTGCCGGGATAGTAATTTCGCCAATGCCACAGCGGGGTCCGCTTGCTAACCATCGCACATCGTTCGCAATCTTCATTAAGTCACCAGCTAACGCTTTAAGAGCCCCGTGGGTATGAACAAGCTCATCATGACTCGTTAGTGCGTGAAATTTATTAGGTGCAGAGATAAAGGATTCTGAAGTTACTTCATTAATCGCTTTACATACTTGCTCTGAAAAATCAGGATGGGCATTCAATCCAGTTCCCACTGCAGTACCACCAATTGCTAGTTCACGAACATACTCTAAGCTTTGTTTTAGCATACCTTCTGTTTTTTCTAGCATACGGTGCCAACCGCTAATTTCCTGTCCTAATGTAAGAGGCGTCGCATCCTGTAGATGAGTTCGTCCAATTTTCACAACGTCCTCAAACGCTTCCATCTTTTCTTTTAGTGTTCCTTTAAGATTAGCAAGTGCCGGGAGTACTTCTTGTTCAACCTTCAAAACAGATGCTATGTGCATAGCGGTAGGATACGTATCATTTGAACTTTGTGATTTATTCACATCATCATTTGGATGAAGTTTCATATCGAAATTTTGCTTCGTTAACCATTCGTTTCCTACATAAGCCATTACTTCATTCACGTTCATATTGGACTGTGTACCACTTCCTGTTTGCCACACCACAAGTGGAAAGTGCTCTTCTAACTCCTCACTCGTGATTCGATCAGCTGCATACGAAATGGCTTCTGCTTTTTCCTTTTCTAATAAGCCAAGTGCATAATTGGCTTTTGCTGCACTCTTCTTTAAAATTGCGAAAGCATGAACAACCTCTTTCGGCATACGCTCATTTCCAATTGGGAAGTTTTGAACACTTCTTTGCGTTTGGGCCCCCCAATATTTATCAGCCGGAACCTTTATTTCACCTAGTGTATCTTTTTCAATACGATATTCCATTCTGTAATCCTCCCTTAGTAGACATCATTCTTCCATGCTCCCTGTATGTATAAAATACTTAGCTTATTCCAAGTAAGGGGGCATTTCCCTAGGATGCGCTTTCATAAATGTGTTTCATTATTCACACATTTTATTTTCGATGTCTATTATAACATTCCTTCCTTCTGATAGCAGTTTTCAGGTAGTAAAATTGAACAAAAGCCTTATTTACCTTTCTTCTCTCATTACATAGAAAAATCGAAACTCTTTAATTGCAAAAAATATAGAACGTTCACAAGATGTTAGAGTTTTCATTCTCATAGGGCGGGAATTATCCTTTATAATAAAAATAAAGGTAATCAGGTCATCCTTACCTTAAGGAGGGAGTTAACCATGCCTAATATTTGGACTCACATTTTATTTTGCGAGGATCTTATAGATTCTATTGAAACATCCGAGGAATGGACAGCCGCACAGCCTTACTTAAACTTAGGTGCCCAAGGACCTGACCCATTCTTTTATCATAACTTTTGGCCTTGGAAAAAAGATGGGTCAGTTAATGAGATTGGGAATGCCCTTCACCATTACTATTGCGGGCCCGTTTTATTATCGATGATTGAGCAAGCCAAGCAAGCATCTTTCTCAACTAAAGCCTATGTAGCTGGGTTTGTTACCCATCATATTTTAGATCGGAATACGCATCCTTATATTCATTACTTAGCAGGATATCATAAGAATAAACATCAGGAGCTCGAAGTTATCATTGATACAATCATGATGGAACGCTATCGAAACCTACAAACATGGAAAACACCTGTATATAAGGAAATTAATGTTGGACGTTTATTAGATAGGGAGATAGAGGAGCTTCTTGATAAGTCCATAACGCTATATTTTCCTAAAGAACGAAACAAAGTGGCTGAACATTATATTCAATCTGCTTATAAAGATATGAAGAAAGCGTTACGTGTACTGTATGATCCATATGGGTGGAAGAATATTTTACTTGGATCCATGATTTCATCCTTTTCTCATCAACCAGTTAAATCCAATACGGATTATTTGAATGAAAAGAAACTGGTTTGGAAACATTCCGCTACCAATGAATCATTCACAGAAGGTTTTTTGGACCTTTATGAGCAAGCGCGAGCAGAAGGAATCGGAATTCTTTCGGAACTTTTTAGCTACTGGGACTCTCCTTCCGAAGGTAAACGGTACTCCTTACAAACGATGCTGTCTAACATTTCGTATGATACCGGAAAAGCTCTAAACCTGCAGTTAACAAATCAATATTGTGATCCAATCGTATAATCAGAGAACAGTTATTTCGTGTTCTCTTTTTATTTTACTTTATCCAAAAATGCCTTTGGCGTTTTGGATTCAAAATGTACACTTTTTACTGATGAGGGGTGTACAAAGGTAATCTCCTTTGCGTGAAGCCCTAAGCGCCCTATTGGATTATGAGTAGATCCATACTTTTTGTCTCCAACTATAGAATGTCCTATATCCTGCATGTGAACTCTAATCTGATTTTTCCGACCCGTATCTAGTCTTACTTCTAAAAGGGAGTAATTAATATTTGATTGAAGTAACTTGTAATGGGTAACAGCTTTTTTTCCATTATTAGGTTTCGGACTCGAATACATCATATGTGTCTTGGTTTCGTTTAACCATGAGGTAATGGTTCCCTCCGACTTCTGTACCTTTCCTTCTACAAGTGCAATATAAACTCGCTCCTCCACCACTTTCTTCCAGCTTTCTTGGAACTTATGCTTCACTAGTTCAGATTTCGAAAATATCATCACCCCTGATGTATCGCGATCCAAACGATGAACGATAAAGATTCGATTTTTAGGATGCTGTGTTTTTACATAATCGGAAAGCTGACGATAGGCTGTCATTGTTTTTTCATGAGAGGACGCCATAGATAATAACCCCGCTTCTTTCTCAATCACCATTAGATCATTATCTTCGAAAAGTATTGTTACTCCTTGTAAGGCTGGATTTTTATTATCTTTATATATGGTAATCCTTTGTCCCCTTACTAACGGATGGTTATGCTGAGTTACTCTTTCTCCATTCACTGCAACCTGTCCTCTCGTCAAAATTGATTTCACTGCGTTTCGGCTCCTATTTGGTAATATCTTCTGTAAATACGGCAGTAATGTTGTCTCCTCTTCTACTGTATATTGTTTCGGCTCTGTTTTCCCGACTGATTTCTTTTGTTTATTTTTCATTATATTATCTCCATTCTCTTACCTAATTGTTTCTACTTTACCTTAATGAGGACACCAAGTACATACAAAATATTCCTACAACACAGAGGCCTTTCCAGAACAAAAGCTCAGAGCGCCCGCTTAGCGACGTACAAACTGTTGCCCACACAACGTGGGTTGGTTCGATGTTGCTGCGTCATGTAGCGGTTTTAATCGACTTCCTTCTGTATGAGATAAAGAAAATACGAAAACATGAGTGATTCGATGTTGACTTATCGTAAGGAAGGCAGGAAGTTTACTAGGCGCTGGAGTTGGACGTCGCCTCTATACCTAATACGTTATACACAAGTCAACATTATTATAGTTTCCTAGACATAAAAAAAATCCTAGCTCTTCCTCCGAGTGAAAGGCTAGGATGATTCTGATATGGTTACGTATGGACATCCGTTGCATTGGCTTCAAATGTAGCTTCTTGCGCTTCTTTCTCTCCTTTTTCAACATCAACCTTAGTTAGCAATATAATTCCTGCAATAAAGAAAACGACAAGAGAAAATATACCGAGTCTACTTGATCCGGTAAGCGTACCTACAAGCGCAAACAAAAAAGGACCAAATATAGCAGCAAATTTTGACGAAATGCCGTAGAAACCAAAAAATTCTGCATGGCGATCATCTGGAACCATTCGTCCGAAAAGAGACCTACTTAGTGCCTGCGCTCCCCCTTGCACAAACCCTACACATGTAGCAAGAGCATAGAAATGTAATGCTGACGTCATAAAGTAACCTAATATGACGATGCCAATGTATATATACAACGCCAGCAATAAAGCTTTTTTAGCAGATATTTTCGTAGCAAGCCATCCAAATAAGAAGGAGAAAGGAATGCCGACAAACTGCGTAATCAGGAGAGCCATGATTAAATCAGACGTGCCAATCCCAATGGATGTGCCGTAACTCGTTGCCATTTTGATGATGGTAGAAATACCATCATTGTATAACCAGAAAGCAACAAGGAATAACAATAATTGCTTATACTGATTAAGTTCTTTAAACGTAGATCCTACTCGTTGGAAGCCAATCTTGATATAGGAGGTATGTTTATCAGGCGTTGTTTTTCTTTCTTCATGAATGTTTTTAAACAACGGGATAGAGAACACAAACCACCATACCCCTACCGAAACAAAAGAAATTTTTGTTCCTACACTCGTCGATGGCAGGCCAAACCATTCATACTTTTGAATAAGAAGGAGGTTCAGAGCTAAAAGAAGTCCTCCACCTATATATCCAAATGCAAATCCTTTTGAAGATACTCGATCAATGTCTTCTCCTTTTGCTATTTCTGGAAGAAACGCATCATAAAAAACATTCGCTCCGGAAAATCCTACTGTTCCAATAATCATGAGGAGAGAAGCAAATAAATATTCACCAGAGTCTACAAATGCTAACATAACACTTGCAATCATCCCCATATACGCAAAAAAGCGTAGAAATTTTTTCTTGGCAGCAGAATAGTCACTAATCGCTCCGAGTATGGGAGCTAAAATCGCAACAATGAGAACAGCAATAGACTGTGTATAACCCCAATAACTAGTTGCCACAGATCCATCTAAACCTGAAGCCGCTACTTGAGAATAATAAATTGGTAACACAGCAGCCATAATAGTCGTTGCAAAGGCAGAATTTGCCCAGTCATAAAGAGCCCAGCTTCGAACGAGTTTTTTATTCATATGCACCCACACTTTCAAAAGGTTGTATATCAAGAATAGCAAATCTATGATCAAACACCTATCTTTTTACGAAATTTTACGAAAATTTAACTTTGATGGAAGGAGATTAGGATGAAATTAACCATATTAGGAGGAAGCGGTAGAGTAGGTCAAAAAATAGCTAGACTAGCACATGATCAAGGATATCAAGTACAGGCGCTTGTTCGAGATATTTCAAAAGCTCGAGAGCTAATTCCTTTTGCTACGCTCATAGAAGGGGATGCTACAAATACAGAGGACCTTCAAAAAGCACTAATAGGTTCCCATGGTGTAATATCTAGCCTCAATACAGATAAAACTACTACACTAACAACAGCGTTTCCTCTTATCATTGAGCACATGAACCAACTGGGGATTAAGCGAATTGTAACAATTGGTACGGCTGGCATTTTGAATAGTCGCTACGAAGAAGGAAAATTTCGCTACCAATCATCCGAATCCAAACGAACCAAAACGTTCGCCGCTGAGGAGCATGCAGCTGTGTATAAGATGCTGGAACAATCCACTCTAGATTGGACAATCGTATGCCCAACCTACCTTCCAGAAGGGGAAGAAGAAAGTGAAGTACGATATGAATTGGATATGCTCCCTATCGATGGTAAGAAAATAACGACAGGAGATACTGCTAAGTTTGCTTTTGAAACATTTCAAGAGCATCGCTTCTCAAGGACTCGTGTTGGGATTTGCTATTAAAAGAAAGGCTTCTAGTCTGCTTAAGGTTAAGGGGCTTTAATACGGAAATGAATTAATTCAGATGTATGAATGTGAGGAACAAAAGCTCAGGGCGCCCGGTTAGCGACGTGCAACTGCTGCCTACAGGATGTGGGTTGGTTCGATGTTGCTACGTAATGTAGCGATTTTAATCGAACTTCACCCTGATTCCGTATGAGATAAAGGAAACACGAAGAGCGTAAGCGTTCGATGTTGACTTATCGTAAGGAGGTGCAGGAAGTTTGCTACGTCGGGCGCTGGAGATGGACGTGGACTCTATAACTTACTTAGTTATGCACAAGCCAACACTTTTTATAGTACGCTAGACAGCCAGAAAAAAGTATGCCTTTTATAAGAAAAGGCATACTTTTTTCTATTCTTCTGGCACTAGGCCAAAATATTCTTCGAGTGTTTGCTTGTGGTTGTATATTTCTGTTGCCGCTTCCTTACCAACATATCGTAGATGCCAAGGTTCATAGTTATATCCTGTTATATCTTCTTTCCCTTTAGGATAGCGAATGATAAATCCATAGTTATGAGCATGGTTCGCTAGCCAGTCTCCTTCGTCCGTATTTCCAAATTCCTGCACTAGTTTAAAAGAAACTTGAGCTACGGTTACATCCATCGCTAATCCTGTTTGGTGTTCGCTATGACCAGGTTGTGCAGAAAATTGGTTGGCTCTTTCTTCGCCATAAGCTTCTACGTTACTTTGATAGATTTGTTTTTGACGCTCATAAGAACGGTAGCCTGAGGCAGCTACTAAATCTAGTCCCTGTTTACTAGCAGCTGAGAAAAGATTTTCTAAATGACTTGCAGCCTCTTCGCGCATTTGTTTTTTAGGTAAAAACTGTTCAAAATAAAATGGAACCTCAGGGACCGTCAAATCAGATGGTTTATAGCCTGACGGTAATTGTCGTTGTTTATTAATTACAGCTTCCACACTAGTATGGTCATCCACCACATCCTTAGGTGCAGCATTGGCACTCCCGCTAGAATCATTATTTTCCTGATTGGAAGGATTAGAATTGTTCTGTTCACCCGTTTGATTCTGGTTCTCATCAACAGAAGTTTGATCTCCATTTTGTGTATTATCTGGAGATTGATCTTCACTATCTTGTTTTTCATTAAAATCATCATCTGGTTTATTCTTCGTATCTGGCTGAGATTGACGTTCAGATGGTGACGAAGAATTTATAGGTTCTTTATCCCCACTTTCTTCCATCGCACATGCAGAAAGTGAAACAATGATCAATACCATCATTATTGTTCGCAAGGTTTTTTTCATGTTGTAGATCCTTTCCTTTTTAATCATCCCTAACAGAATATAACATGAGTGCCATTTGTCGCAAATGTTTTGGATAGGAAAGAAGCCTTAGCCATTAAAACTAAGACCTCTCATCCCAACATGGTACTTGACTCATCACCTATATTTTTAGACGCAACCTATATATCTTACGTTTCACTATTCGTTTGTTTCTCTAAATTTTCCACCGAGGATCTTGTATTATGGATGGATTGCAAAAGTACTTGTTGCTTTTCAGTTTGTTCCCCTACCATTGATTGTAGTTCCTGCATGGTTGCACTCGTCTGTTCAATTACTGAAGCTAGTTCATTCACAGAGTATTGAATATCCGTTGATGTATGTTGTATATCTGTTGCTTGTTCGCCAAATCTATTAAGCTGTTGAATAAATAAAGCGATTTCATTTGTGATTAATGTAAATCCTTCCGAAACTCGTTTCGTGATTTCTAGGCTTTCCGATAGCATTCGTTCGTTGTCTATAACTTGATTTCTAGTATAATCTGCATCAGATTGTATTTCTTTGAGATTCTCATTAATTTGTTCTGCTGTTTGATTAGAAGTTTCGGCAAGCTTTCTCACTTCTTCTGCCACCACAGCAAAACCTTTCCCTGCATCTCCTGCTCTGGCTGCTTCAATGCTAGCATTTAATGCTAATAAATTGGTTTGACCAGCAATTGTTTGTATTTGACTTGTAAATCCAGTAGATTCCGCAATCTTATTTCGTAATCCATCCATTTGCTCACTCATCGTATGAAACGAATGCTTAAATTCAGACATATTCCTATTTAAGTTTCGTACAGATCCTTTTCCTTCTTCAGCTCTAGTCTGCACATACTGAGCACTTTCCACAAGCTGATTAAATGAGTCAATCATCTGCTGTAACAATTCGCTAGATCTATCGGTTGCTTTCGTAATGTCCGTTACGGAAGATGACTGGTTATGTGAGGCTACAGATATCTCTTTAAATGACTCATTCATGCTATTCATAGCATAAGTATTTTCCGAACTATTGGTATGGATATGTTTCATGTATGTATAGACTTTACTCGCCGTTTCTTGAATATGAGAAGCCTGTTCATCCTGTTGTCGAAGTAATATGTCACTTTTAGAAAGGGACTCTCTTGCATCAGTCAGTAGTCGTTTAGACAATCGTACCTGAATGAATAATACAACGAACACCAACACGTAAAATACAAAAGAGATAGTCATTGCACGTCCATCAAAACCAAGGGTACTTCCTTTTTCTAATGCAAAAAAGACTAATAATAAAGCTCCTAATACCCCTCCGGTTACTAAGGCTGCAATCGATAAAGACACAGCAGCAACAGCAAGCACATAGAAGGTGAATAACATGTTTGTCACGTATTCAGAAGCCATCATCACCACAAAAGCAATACCTGCTAAACTAATGATGGCTATATACGGTACTAATTTTTGATACACCTTTTTGTAATATAACCAAAACATCAGAACCACACTTACACTTCCACCACCACCAACGGCAATCATGTTTAACATAGGGGCATCCACCATGTACTCTGCTCCTACACCTAACAAAACTGAAAAAGCCAGTATCTTCACAATAACTCCATTCTGCTTCGTTTGTACTTCTTCCATCCTATGCGTTTCTCCCATTTCTCTACCTCCCACAAAATGAATTCATTTATCCGCTATCAATATCTCCTTTTATTTTACATTTTCCTACACATCATTCATAGGCTTTTCTCCCTAAATTTTCACATTTCCTGCATTGCATCCATACCATATCTTATAATTGCCCCTCTTTCCATATATAAGTCTATAGACTGATGTGCCGGTGTATCCCTGATTATGTCTCTGGAAAGACAGCTGAGACTGGAGTACTCCAAATATTTTTAGACAATGACAAAGTCACAATGGCATTCTACCCACATATCTTACACAAGAATCAGATTGTTCCATTGAATGGTCAGAATAAATCCAAGCAACTCCATTATTTAGAAAGTATTTCTTTTGGTTCTACATTCGATGTTGATGGAACAATTCTGCCTAGAGGAATAGAAAACAATGGAGATAACAACATACATAAATAAGCCTAGCAGTAGTGTGCTAGGCTTATTTATGTCTCTTTTCAATTCATTTCCTTACCCCTTCGTCTCTTGGAAATCTTTACGATTTATTCAAAAGTGTAGGGCTTATATACGTGACTTAGTTCCATAAACCGCTGCTCATCTTTTTGATCAATAGCCTCATTCAGCTGTGCTTCAAGGTGTCTTTTGTTCCACAAGTAACATAATTCATCTAACACCAATGCTGAGGCCAACTTCACTTCAAAAGGTACTTCTCGTTTGGCATGAATAACTTCTTTTCCTTTTAATGGGAACCACTTCAACTGATAAGACACTTTTTGTTTCTTCATGGAACATACCCCCTTGTTCCTTTTTTATAGTATATTACACAAAACGCAGAATTGAAACAATATTCTGAAAATATTATGTGTTATTTTTTTTGTTCCCTCTCTAAACCGCATTAAAACACGTTTGAACACTGAAATTTTTTTCTGTTTATTGCACATTCTTATAAGCAAATGGATTCTTTCTCCTTTATCTCCCCACTCCTCACATTTGTGCATAGTATGATGAAAAAGGGAGAGGTGCCTCTTGAGTTTTTCACCGACACGCTCATATGTACAGTATCGCCCAGATATCCAACATTTCACACCTTTTTGGGAAAGAAAATATGTACTAACACATTCTGATCAAACAGGAGACTTATTTTTAACAATTTCAAAAACATATGCATTGGATCAAGTGAATGAGATGAGGGATGAAGTATTAGGTAAGTGGATGGTTCATCAAGATGGAATTCCATTTATAGGAGAAGTATTAGTAGGAAATGAAGACATTGATTACTCCGTTCAAAATATACGCTACAACATTTTCAAGAAGGAAATGCCAACCGCACTTCAAGGGATTTTCTATGGAGAAAGATGGTTGTTAGAAATGAACCCTTTTTTAACCCAATCACCCATATATATACTCTTTAAGAGTAATCATCCTGAGTTTAGGGGGTACCAATCGTTTGGTTATGTGAGAGACTACTTGAGACTTAGTTGACCCTAAGAAAAGCTCAAGATGTTCGGTCATATTTAGTAAGAAAAGTTATTCAATAAACGAGGCATAATTTTGAAGACTTGAATTCGAGATAAATTTGGTGAGTGGGGAGTTTCCGTAGATTTAGTTAGAATAAAGGTGGCCGTGGAACAACTCGTGTCCTGCCGGCGAGCTGGCAAGCCTCCTCAAGCCCTAAAAACAGGGCTCTGTGGGGTCTTGCCTACCTCTTTCTCCGGCGGGAGTCTCCTTGTTCCACGGCCACCTCCTGCGATGTTGGGAGAAACGGAAACATAGCAAGGTGGTATGGGGACTATATATTTCATGCTTTGCAGAACAGCTAAGATATCTTTTTAATAAAATGTGTTTTGTCACAAAAAGATATGTATGTGCCTAACGAAGAACGTATTGCAATTTGTGTACACCCACAACAAATGGCGATGTTTTTGTTAAACCAAACGAATGCAAAGATAGGCCTGGAAATGGCGAGACTCCCGCGGAAAAACGAATGTGTCGAGACCCCACAGGGCCGCATTTTGGCCCGAGGAGACGAATCGATCCAGATAAACCGTCACATCGTGTGACAACGTCGAACGACCCTACATCCTGTAGGGCCGCAGGAAAGCGAGCTATTTCCAGGCCCATCTTTTCTCTAAATAATACAACGGAAACATTTCTCTTACCCAGATTATCTCGAATCCAAGTCTTCAAGATAATGGTCCGAATATGGAATATCAATAGTAAAATGGAACAAAAAAACAGAGGGCATGCCCTCTGTTTCTTAGTTATTATGAATACGGTTTGTAATATCTACAGTACGTTTAGCTTGATGTTTAACGGCAGCTTCCACATCTTCTTGCATGTTTCCTTCCCCATCAACAGTTACGCTTGTTCCGTAAGGGTTACCACCTGCAGCAAAAATGGAATTATCTGTATAACCAGGAGTGGCTACAATTGCACCCCAGTGGAACATAGTAGTGTAAAGGTTTGTGATTGTTTGCTCTTGACCACCATGTGGATTCTGAGCTGAAGACATTGCACTAACGACTTTATTAACTAGCTTCCCTTGGAACCATAAACCGCCAGCAGCGTCTAGAAAGCTTTTTACTTGCCCAGGTACATTACCAAAACGAGTTGGTACAGAGAAAATATATCCATCAGCCCACTCAAGATCGTCATTAGTAGCTTCCGGAACATCTTTAGTAGCTTCTAAATGTTGTTTCCAGGCTGGATTCTGTTCAATTGCTTCTTCTGGTGCATTTTCAGGTACCTTAAGTACTTTTACTTCCGCTCCAGCTTCTTTGGCTGCTTCTTCTGCCCATTTTGCCAGTTTGTAGTTCGTTCCTGTTGAGCTGTAATAAATAATTGCTAGTTTCGCCATTGTAAACATCGCTCCTTTAATCACATATCATTGTGTAGTATTACCTTGTTGAATGATTCTCATCCAATAGGATACTTATATTATATACCCAAGATATATTTATTTCAAAACTAAGATTTTCAGTTTCGAGATATTTATCTTTTTTATATTTTTATTATCTTTGGTTAAGATGAAAAGAAGCTCTGATCATCGGATCAACATTAAACCATACATATTTTTAATAGATGCCAAAAAGAAAGCTGACCCAACTGAGTCAGCATCTAAGTATGTTTAAATCACTAGTTCATAATATTGTGGAAATGTCCAATAAGAATCACGCCACCCACGTTGTACAGCTAATTCTTCAAAGGAATTCGCATGACTGTCAAAAAATTTAATAATAGCTTCTTCCACGTTCTCCTGTGAAGGATTATATTGTAATAAGACCGGTTTTGAGAACTTCATTCCACGAACAGAGCCTTCAATAATGACAGTTTCTTTAATCATGTTGATCACCCCTTATGTTTTTTATCCAAAAATGAAAGTCCGATGTACAGTGTTATAATAAAATATTATCAATGAATTCTTATATTATTTTCTTACCCCTTTATTAATGAAGCTAACCTTAAATTACAAATAATGATAAAACCAAGGAAATATTTAGGTATTTTTACCCATTAAAAGTATAGTTGAGTTAGGGAAACATCCTTTTCCTTAAACAATACAGATGCTCTTATGAACCTTTTTTTCTCTAGACCCAGTCATATTGCTTTTGGTAAGCTAAAGATTGCTAAAGAGAGCTAACGGAGGATTGAACCATGAATGAGTATGATAAGTTAAAAAAAGGTGAACAAGGGGCTTGGCTCAGTATATGTGCATATTTGATTCTTTCAGTAGTGAAATTAATTATAGCCTATGCTGGAAATTCAGAAGCTCTTCGCGCGGATGGTCTAAATAACGTAACAGACGTGGTCGCCTCCCTAGCCGTCTTAATCGGACTAAAAATTTCACGAAAACCACCAGATCGGGACCATCACTATGGCCATTTTCGTGCAGAAACAATCGGCTCCCTAATTGCAGCTTTCATTATGATGACGATTGGCTTCCAGGTATTATATGAAACAATCGTTAAACTCTGGGAAGGATCTAATGATCAGCCTAGCATGCTTACAGCTTGGACAGCATTCGGAGGGGCTATTGTAATGTATGGGGTATATCGGTATAACCTTAGTCTATCTAAACAGATTGATAGCCATTCCTTATATGCAGCAGCTCAGGATAATCGTTCAGATGCCTTAGTGAGTATTGGTGCATTTGTAGGGATTATTGGGGCACAGTTCGGAGCATTCTGGCTAGACCCTGTAGCAGGTTTTATTGTAGGTATCATCATTTGTAAAACAGCTTATGAAATCTTTAGTGATGCTACACATGCCTTAACAGATGGGATTGATGAACAATTATTAGATGATGTCAAACATACCATAGCTAAAGATCCTGATGTTAAACGAGTTGAAGATGTAAAGGCAAGGCTGCTAGGAAACCAAGTGCTGGTCGATGCGACTATCCATGTTGCACCCGATCTTAGCGTAAAGGAAAGTCATGATATTACAGACAGAATTGAGTATACGCTTGAGGAAGTTCACAACATTAAGCACACTCAAATTCATATAGAGCCCTATCAAGAATAGAGAAAGTATCTAGATAAGTTTAAAACCAGTCTTCTATACAGAGAAGACTGGTTTTTCATTACATAGCCATTTGATTAAGTTGTTCCTCCAGTAAATCAATCCGCTTCCACCCATAAGCCGTTTCTTGATAGGTTCCTTTCCCTATCGTTACCTCTTCTGCTTCAACGGGAGAAGCGCCATACTTTTCATAAAAACGCTTAAACGGGTTTTGGGTAAGTACCCAGACCAAAATAGACGTATATCCTTCTTCTTTCATGTTCTCTACGAATGACTTAAACAGTTGTGTTCCATACCCTTTTCCCTGGTATTGTTCCAGTAAGTATATCGCATAAATTTCTCCATCATATCCATAGCGTTTTGTGCGCTCTTTTCCACCTGAGATAAAGCCAACAACCTCCCCCTGTTCTGTCTCAGCAAGAAGTACGGTTTGACCATTAATCTGTTTTGTTAACACTGTTTCCCATAATGTAATACGGTTTTCGACATTCAAGTTTTGAATATATTCTTCTTCAATCACGTGTTGATAAGTAGATTGCCAGCTCAATACATGAACATGGGCAATCGCTTCAGCATCTTTTAGTTGGGCCTTTCGAACCTTCATCGTAAAGTTCCCCCTTTTCTCGTTCCTTAACGTATGTATATGCATAGTAATGCTTGTCTATTTTAATTTCATGTATGTTGTCTTTGCTTCTTCCTAAATGCATCCGCCTTACATTATAATTCCTATCAAAAACTACAATGTTTTTTACACCCCAAAAATAAATGAGAAAACGTCACCATTAGATGACGTCCCCTACCATTATTGACACGAGAATGAACTAATACGGTCTGTATCAATACCGAAATACACCCATCTTTGTTGGCTTCTTCTCCAGCGATAGCCTGCTACTGATGTTCTTCCAATAAAGGTTGGATAATACCAAAACGCTCTACCGTTATTTAACCGAACCCACGTATAACGATATAAACATCTCCTGAAGGCTCCTGGGTCTACTGCAAATAAACTAGGCTGGCCATATCCAGCTTGTTGCCCTTGGCCATATGGCGGTGATGATGGCGGTGGTCCCGGAGGTCCATATCCTCCCTGTCCTGACGGTGGTCCAAATGGAGGTTGCCCACCGCCACCTTGCCCTGGTGGCGGTCCTGGAGGTCCAAATTGCTGTTGACCTGGGAACCCTCCACCTCCTCCACCAGGAAAAAGAAGCTGACCTAGCCAATCGAGTTGATTTTGACGCGGATCATACATCACAGTGTATCCCCTTCCCGTTATGAATTCTCTACACTATATGCGAAAACCCAGAACGTGTGACAAATGACTAGATTACCGTATTGAAAAGGAATACCGTGATGATTGCCCCCAATACGACAATGATTGTATTGATTTTTAAAAAGGCTAGTATCGTTGCAACCAGTCCACCCAGAACACCTATATATGGCTTGCCTTCAATAACACCTGTAATCCATGGGAAAATGAGTGCCCCTAAGGCCGCATAAGGAATAGCATTTAACCATCGGCTTACCCATTTCGGATAGACCCATTTATCTACTACAAAAGCGGGTAAAAACCTTGGCACCATCGTAACAATAGCCATTCCTACAATAATAGCTGTCATTCTTCCACCTCCTCTTGAGGGAGAAGCCAAATACCACTTGCACCCGCTAGTATAGTAGCAAGTACAATCGACCACCCTTGATTCCCTGTAATAGCATAAGCTATGTAATTCAACATCATACTTAGAACTGCAATTAAACCAATACGCCATTCACTACGGACAGAGGGAATCAATAAGGCTATAAACATAGCATAAAGGGCAATCCCCATACTCTGACTTAACGCCTCAGGAATAACTTCCCCCAACAACCCTCCTGCAAATGATCCGAGTATCCAAGCAAAGTATGATACCAGAATCATAGATGCATAAAACCACATCCCGCCTTTTTTCTGTCCCTCCTTAGGGTATAAAGAAGCTACGGAGAAAGTTTCATCTGTCAGACCCAATGAAATTGGGATTTTCCACTTTAATGAAACAGAACGTAAACGATTCATTATGGAAAAACTCATCACAAAATGTCTTAGATTCAGCACAAACGTGGCAAGGACAATTTCAACGAATAAAGCTCCGGCATTAATCATGCTTACAGCTACAAATTGTGCGGCACCAGCAAAGACGAATACGCTCATCATGGTAATTTCTATTAAAGAAAGACCTGATTGTTTAGCAAGTACTCCATATGTAATGCCGATTGGCAAATACCCAAATACAATCGGTAGTGCAGCAAACGCACCTCGCTGGACAAAATTCATAGCAGAATTTGTTTGATTTAATTGCTGAACGGTATTAGGTTGCACATACGTCTCTCCTCCCCATATATAAAATTCTTATTTATTATAATCTAAAACCTTAAACTCTGAGAAGAGGCCAACATCCATAAATTGTATATTTTTTCAAAAAGAAAAGCACATGGGTAAAGTAGCAACACTTTATCTAAACCCACTGTATAAAAATATATGAAAGAATAGGAAGATTCTATGTTGTCGTAAGGGGAGAAGGAAGTTTGCTAGTCGCTCAAGCTAGACATGTAAGTACCTAAAGTTATGCTTTCTGTTCTATAAAAGAAAGTCCCACTACTTATTAGTAGCAGGACTTAAATGGCTCTAGAGTTGTTTACTCAGATTTTTTTGGAATTTTAATCTCCTGTCCCACATAAAGACGATGAGGATTGTCTAGCTCATTGTACCTCGCTAAATCCTTCCAATGAACATTATACTGAGAACTAATCTTACCCAACGTCTCTCCTTTTTGTACACGATGGACTTTATAATCATCTGTATCATCAGAGACGGGAATCAAAATTTCTTGGCCTGGCATAATCTCACGAACATTAGATATATTATTATAGTTGGCAAGTTCGCGCCAGAAAACGCCATATTTTGCACCTATCTTACCTAATGTATCCCCAGATTTTATCGTGTACACCATGTCATTTGCTGTGCTGTCTCCTTGAGAATCCTTGTGATCATTATTCCCATTTGATTTTTCTTCATCTTTGTCTTCTTTATTTTCCTCGTCTTTTTTGTTGTTTGATTTTCCCTTATTCAATTCAATGTTGTATTTAGCAAACCCATTATCTAGTTTTTCATCAAACGAAATATCTTCATTTGTTTCGGCGTACTTTTTCGCTTCAGGGGAGGAATAGAATACTAAATCAGGGTTCCCTTTGATTGGAGCAAATGACCAATTACCATCTGCCTTTGGATTAACGCTTTCATGATTACGAATATAATCTACTAATACTTGACGGTTCTCATCAGGAGATTCTATAACAATATTATCTCCCCCTGGATTAGCAATCGGTGTAGCAGAGGCACGATAGTTATTCGTAGCTATTAGGAATTGCTGATCCTCATCTATTGGCTCGCCATTATACTTTAAATTTTTAATACGATGCGTATCATTGATGACTTCCGTTCCACCTTTGTTATAACGTTGCGGTTCTGTTACGTCAATTTGATAAGAAACACCATCAATTACATCAAAATTGTAACTAGGGAATCCATTATCAGATCGATTGTTCTCCTTAACTAATAATTGTTCTTCTTTACTATTTGGATCGATTTTATTGAACTGTCCTGCACTCCATTCAAGCCATTCACGGACTTCTGAGCCTGTTAATTTAAGGACATTAACAGTGTTAGGATACTTATACAATGATGTCGTATCTTTTATAGCCAAATCCCCTTCAGCAATATCAGTGTAATCTGTGACTCCATCTCTTCCAGCTTTAAATGGTGCTCCTGCTGATAATACTGGTAATCCTTCTAACTCCGTTCCTTGAATATATTCCTTCACATATGCTTTTTGAGCATCCGTCACTATTTGAACGGTAGGATCATCTTGAACTTGGGAAAAATAACTATATAAAGGTGACTCCGTTTCACCTACTGCACTATTCACATAATCGATTGTGGCTTCATGATCCTCTTTCACTTCGCTCACAATTTCTTCGTCTGGCTCTACAAGTGCTTCTCCTTTTTCGGAGTCATAAATGGCTTTGAGTTTTGATTGGGCATTTTGAACTGTCCAATCACCGTCTACTTTTTCAACAGTGAAGTCAATCATACCTAAATGAGATCCCCAGAACCCTGGCATAACCGATGGTGTACCATTTATAGTGCCTTTATCTACGTCGACACCTTCAAGATCAGCATATGCTTTTCCTGGAAACTGTTGGTGAGCATGCCCAAACATAATAGCGTCAATCCCGTCCACTTTGGAAAGATCGTAAGTCGCATTCTCTTCCATACCACTTTGCGTAACATCTCCAATACCTGAATGAGCAATGGCTACTACAATGTCTGCGCCTTCTTCTTTCATCTGTGGTACAAACTTCTCTGCTGTATTAACTATTCCTTTTGTTTTGACTTTACCTTCTAGCTTATTCTTATCCCACTGCGTAATTTGTGGAGGTGTAAACCCTATTACACCAACTTTTAACGTATGTTCTTCTCCATCTTCATCAACAACTTTTTTATCTAGCATGACATATGGATCAAAATAATTCTCATCATTACTTGGATCATCATCTTCATCTACCTTATATACGTTTGCATTGACATAAGGAAAGTTCGAACCTTCTGTTACTTTATTTAAGTACTCCAACCCATAATTGAATTCATGATTACCATAGTTCCCTGCATCATAATCAAGCAAGTTCATTGCTTGATAAACAGTATGTATATCTTCTTCAGACCATTCCTTTTCGGTAGCCAAATAATCAGCTAGGGGACTTCCTTGAATTAAATCTCCATTATCAAATAACAATGAGTTTTTCGCTTCTTCTTTTGCATCCCGAATCAAAGTAGCTGTATTAACAAGTCCAAAATCATTCGCTTCTTCTCCGCTAAAATAGTCATAATTCATAACATGTGAGTGAATGTCTGTTGTTTCCATAACTCGTAGTTTTACTACATCCTCATCTTCTTTAGCACTAATGGTAACAGGCGTAACGACACTTGCAATCATCCCTAAGGAAATAACAGCACTCGTAACTTTGCGTTTATTTCGTTGCATTTCCCGACAAATCGATTGTAACAACTTATTTCCCTCCTTAATAATCATTACCTTACTAACATTCGATAATTCAGAATTATCTTAAATCTAATTTTAACATTTATGGGGTTTGAATTTACATCATTGTTACATTATTGTAAAATTAAGCAATTTTTTAATACTATTTCTTTAGAATAGTAGCGGTATATTTATATACTTCAAATTATGTAAACATACTACTAGAACATAACTCTCAAAATGATATGGTTATATTTACCATTAAAAGAAATTATTAAATATAAATTTTAAAATAAGGAGGAGTTAAATGGATCATAAAGATACATTACTTATTCAAATGGAAGGGACGAGGACTTTAAAGGATGAAAATGATAATCCCCACTTTTCTATTCATAAAAATGAGTCTGTTGTTTTACTTGCTAACTATCAGTCGGACTTCATTCTAATAAATCAGTATCGCGAACCTCTAGATGACTATATCCTTCAATTACCAGGTGGAGGAGTGGAGGAAGGAGAAAAACTAGAGGAAGCAGTAATACGAGAATTTCAAGAGGAAACAGGATATGTCTGCGGTGCAGTTCATTATTTAGGTAGCATGGTCCCTGCCGCTTGGCGTTCAAATGAAGTGACGCATGTATTTTACACAGAAGAGATTCTTGCCAAAGGCAATCAACATACGGAAGCACATGAATGGATCTCGGTACAAAGACTGAAGATATTAGATTGCCTTTCTGGGATTAAAGAGAATAACATTCATGATTCAGAGTTATGCTATTCGGTTCTTCAAGCCCACATGAAAGGATACATTAACATCGATTTTAGTACTTAATCACATTGGATACTAATCGAAGACTATTTTATTGAAAAAACTCCCCAGATAAAGAATAAGTTTTACTTGCAAACGCCCGATTAGCGACGTACAAACTGCTGCCCACACGACGTGGGTTGGTTCGATGTTGCTACGTGATGTAGTGATTTTAATCGAACTTCCTTCCGTATGAGATAAAGGAAACACGAAGAGCGCAAGCGAGTCGATGTTGATTTATCATAAGGAGGTGCAGGAAGTTTACTAGACGCTGGGCGCTGTAGCTGGACGTGGCCCTCTATAACTTACTTAGTTATGTACAAGACAACATTTTTATAATTGTACGCTAGATAACAAAAATGGGACACCACTCTGGTTGGAAATGGTTTCCTTTTTTTCTATAGCTACTCCCTCTATGGTTTTATATGAATGGCGTCTAGATGACATTATTTTTTTAGTAAGTAAACTACTATCTAGCATAAACACTATTTATTATTAATAGACTAATACAAAAAATAGTGAGGAGTGTGTATCATGAAAGAACCAGAATATTTACTAACGTATAATGCTAGTAGTTATGAATGGTTTGATAGTGAAGAAGAGCTTAAGGAATTTGTGGAAGAGAATGACCTTACCTCATACGAAGCACTGTATATCCCTCACGCCTATGAAGTACAGATAGAAGACTAAACTAAAAAATCTGTCTTGTGACATTCACATAAGACAGATTTATTTGGTAGTAACATATAGTTGTGAACATTAAAAAAGAGGGGATTTCCCCCTCTTTTTTTAGTAAAGAAAATATTAATTTTGTGCTTACATGTCTAGCACCAGCGCCAAGCATATATGTTGCTTCCAGAACGTGTTTGCGCTTTTCTTTAATCATTTGCTAATGCAAAATGATCACTAAGCTGATCTCTTAGTGCACGTTTTAGAAATTTCCCTACAGATGTTTTGGGAATTTCCTTCATGAACACGATATCATCCGGCAGCCACCATTTAGCGAATTGGGGCTTTAGGTAATCATACATCTCTTGTTTGGATACATGACTTCCATCATGCAACACGACACATGCGAGTGGTCGTTCCTGCCATTCTTCGTGTGGAACAGCAATAACAGTTGCCTCAAACACGGCTTCGTGAGCCATCAGCGCATTTTCTAAATCTACAGAAGAAATCCATTCCCCACCACTCTTTATTAAATCCTTGGTACGATCCACAATCTTAATTGTTCCTTCTTCATCTACTGTTACAACATCACCTGTATGGAGCCAACCCTCTACAAAGGCTTGAGAGCTGCGGTCATCTTGATAATACTCATCAGCTATCCATGGGCCTCTAAGTAAGAGCTCTCCCATCTCGTGTCCATCCCAGGCGACTTCTCCATCTTTTCCAACTACCTTCATTTCCACGCCTGGTACCATTGTCCCTTGTTTTGAGCGAATCTCTAGACGTTCTTCTTCCTCAAGGTCCGTTTGATAACTTTTCAACCTAGAAAGAGATACAAGCGGTGTTGTTTCTGTCATTCCGTATGCATGAATGAACGGGATATTATATTTTGATTCGAATGCTTGTATCATCCCTTTTGGAGCTGCAGACCCTCCACATAGTACAGCACGTAAGCTACTCGTATCATAATCCCCTGTATCTAATTCTCGTAATAAGCCAAGCCATATAGTAGGGACACCAGCTGATAAGGTTACCTTCTCCGATTCAATAAGCTCAGCCAGTGCTTGTGGTGTAAATTGAGGTCCAGGCATGACTTGAGTGGTTCCAAACCATACTGCTGCAAATGGCAACCCCCAGGCATTCGCATGGAACATTGGGACAACAGGCATTGCCACATCAGATTCTGACACAGCAGCACTATCAGCCAACCCTAGTGCCATGCTATGTAGAACAATCGACCGGTGAGAGTAGACAACACCTTTTGGGTTACCGGTTGTAGCCGAGGTGAAACACATACCAGCAGGAGCATTTTCATCGATATCCCTCTTAAATTCATAGGTGGCATCAGCGCCTTCTAATAGCTTTTCATAATGATAGACTGGTGATAAGCTTGTCTCAGGTAGCTTCTCTTGATCTGTCATAACTACATAAGCTTCAACTGTTTTCAGTTCATCTTGTACCGCTTCTATCAAAGGTAATAAATCTTCATCGATGAGCAACACGCGATCTTCTGCGTGATTTACAATATAGGAGATATGCTGCCCTGCAAGACGAATATTTATCGTATGAAGGACGGCTCCCATGCCTGGAATACCAAAATACGCTTCTAAATGACGGTGGTGATTCCAGGCAAATGTCCCCACCTTCTCTCCTTCTTTGACACCTAGCTTTTCTAACGCATGAGACAATTTTCTAGTACGCAATCCAAGTTCCTTATAGTTGATTCGATGAATCCCATCTAATGTACGAGATACAACCTGTTTCTTTGGGAAATACGTTTCTGCTCTTTCCATCATCATTGGCAATGTTAAAGGTACATTCATCATTCAGGATCGTCCCTTCTTCTAATGATTGATATGTTTACCATGCATCCAAACTACCATCATACAGAAACCCATTTATGACATGGATCCAGCTTTAAACTGCTCCCTTAACAAGAACTTTTGAATTTTCCCACTTGCATTACGAGGTAATTCATCTACGAAGACATATCTTCTCGGTCGTTTATAATTTGATAACTCTTCGCTTGCTTTACAGTAATCATCTAAATCTTTGTCTGTCACACTTTCATCCTTCTTCACGACTACCGCTACTACAGATTCCCCCCAAAACTCATGAGGTTCTCCCAGTACAGCAACATCAAGCACATCAGGGTGAGCATGTAGAAGATCTTCTATCTCACGAGGATAGATGTTTTCGCCACCACTAATAACCATATCCCGTACACGATCAGCTACATACAAATATTGTTCTTTATCCATAAAACCTAAATCACCAGAGAAATACCATCCATCCCGTAAAACTTCAGCTGTAGCTTCAGGTCGTTTAAAATATTCCCTCATCATGGATGGTCCTCTTACAATGATTTCACCAACCTCACCAGGCTCAGCGATATCATCAGCACCTGATAAACCTGATTCATTTGTCTTAATGATTCGGACTTCATGGTTAAAACAAGCACGTCCTGCTGATCCAGCTTTAGAAAGCTGCTCTTCTTTACCTAAGAATGTAATGGCTGGACCCATTTCCGTCATACCATACGCCTGTACTAAATCGATTCCTAGCTTCTCTTTACATGCAGTTACCAAAGCAGGTGCCATAGGAGCCGCTCCATATAATCCAACATTTAAGGACTCTAGGTTAAACTGAGATAAGTCTTCTTGAAGAAGCATATTCCACATTGTTGGCGCTGCAAAGAAACAACTTATCTTCTCTTCTTGAATAGTAGCGAGTACTTGTTTTGGATCAAAGTGGTGCATAATAACATTTGTACTGCCGATATGAACTCGAGGTAAAAAGCAGCAATGTAACTCTGCACAGTGAAACATAGGGGCAGTTACTAATCCGCGGTCATGTTCTGATAGTCCAAGCTGAGCTAAAGTTGCAAGGCTTTGTTCTACCATATCTCTATGACGGTGCACGACTCCTTTTGGTCGCCCAGTCGTACCGCTTGTGTACATAATTGCATAATCATCATCTTCACTAACCTCTATCTCAGGTTTTGAGGAAGGTGCTTGTTGTACTCGTTCATGATAATTCACAGCATAGGCTGGAGACTGTGCATCAATAAACCAAAACGATACCTCTGGATGGTTTTCTTGTATGGAAGCCACAACAGGCTCTAATACTTTTTCAAATATAACCACCTTAGGTTCTGCATCCTTCAAAATAAAATCGACTTCTTTTGGCTCTAATCTGAAATTAATCGGATTAAAGATAGCTCCAATTCTGGAGCATGCAAAAAGTGTTGTTCCTAGTTCATGGGTGTTAAACATAAACGTAGAAACGCGATCTCCTTTTTCGACACCAGCTGCACGTAACGCATTCGCTAATTGATTCACTTCTTGTTGCCATTCTGCAAAAGTTAAGCGCTTATTCTTTGTTAAATCAACCAAGGCCTCTTTGTTCGCATTTTTCTTAACAGTAAGGTCAAACATTTGATCCAATGTTAAATACACACAATTCCCTCCTTAAATAAGTAAACGCTTTCATAAATTACGCTATTAATCTTCTCTCACTATGAAAAAGAAGAATCTTCAAACCATGCACAATCCTATATACTATATTAGTGTCGAGACAAGTTAATTCCTGCAAATATAGTAAAATTTTCATAATTTTTCGTTTATTTTAACGAAAATTGAATAGGGTCCTCTTCTTCCACATTTGGATAAACGGTTGGATGAAGCAGATAAGCTAATTTTTGCAACCCATACAGAAGTCTTGGTGAAGGACGACAAAATAGCGCTTCTTCTAAAGGATAAATTCGATTGTGGCGAACGGCTCTCATTTGTTCCCAACCTGGTCGTTTCTGTATCAGTTCAGGTTTCATCTTCTTCTCCGCTACTCCAACCCAAGCCATACATATCACATCAGGATTTTTTCCCAGTACTTCATCCCACTCTGTCTGTATGCTAGCTTGATTCTTATGGCTATACACATTTTCAGCCCCAGCAAGGCGGGTAATTTCCGTAAGCCAATTCGTTCCTCCAGGAGTAAAAATCGGCTTTGGCCACCATTCCCAATACACTCTTGGTTTATCCTCTATTGTTTCAGCTAGTTCCTCATATTCTTGAATTAGATTACGAAACTGGTTTACAACACGGTCAGCACGTTCAGAAACACCCGTATGTTCGCCAACTTTTAGCAAGTCTTTTGCAATATCCTCTAGTGAATTTGGATTTAAGATGATATAAGGAAGGTTACGCTTATTTAGTTCATCTATGTTCTTCTCCATACCAGGCACACTTAATGAAGCCAATACAAGGTCAGGCTTAAGCTTCTCCACTTCATCCATATCTATGGATAAATCAGGACCTAATTGTGGTAAATCCTTCACTTCTTCTGGCCAATCTGACCACTGGTCTACCCCTACGAGTTGATCCATTAACCCAAGGTATGCAACCAGCTCTGTGTTACTAGGACAAATAGATACTAATCTCATTCCTTCACCTCACTATATAGTTTCTTTATCATTCCCATACCTGCATTCGATCCTGTAATGTAGCAGAATGTAATTCCAAAACAGTACCATCAGGATCCAAAAAATTGATTGTCCAACCTCCTCCCCGCTTAATAGGCCCACGAGTTATAGAAACCTGTTGTTCTATCAAGTACGTAGTAGCCTGATGAAAACCAATTTCATCGACTGTGAACGCTACATGATCAATTCCAATATGTTGCTGTTCTAATTTAGAATAAGAAGGACGCTCCTGGAGACACACCCATGCTTTTCCCCACTCCAAATATGCATCATAGTTTCCTTTATGAATAAGGTCCATTCCTAAAAGATCCACGTAAAAAGCTAATGACTGACTTAAATTACTCACATTAATGGTGATATGATTAAACCCTTGAACTTTCATAAAAACACCCTTATACTTTTCATACTATTATAACATTTTCAAAAAAACTGATAGAATAAGAGAAATGAAAAAGGAGGCTACATATGAATATAATTGCTATGGGTGGTGGTGGATTTTCTCAAGAACCAGACAACCCTAGACTAGACCGCTATATACTTAACCAATCCGCCCAAATCAGTCCGAAGATATGCTTTATTCCAACTGCTAGTGGTGACTCAGAGGATTATATACAACGTTTCTATGAATTCTTTGAAAAGGAGAACTGTGAGCCTACTCACCTTTCTTTACTGCAACAAACCATTGCCGATAAAGAAGCTTTTTTGTTATCACAAGACATTATTTATGTAGGAGGAGGGAACACTCGAAATTTAATAGCGTTATGGAAAGAATGGGGCTTGGACAAAATCCTACGAAAAGCTTTACAGCAAGAGATTATATTGGCGGGAATTAGTGCTGGTGCTATTTGTTGGTTTGAGGAGGGCCTTTCTGACTCTGTTCCCGGGGAATGGTCAAACGTACCTGCTCTTGGCTATTTACATGGAAGCTTATGTCCTCACTACGATGGAGAATCACAAAGGCAATTTCACTACCGATCGTCCATTGAAACTGGTTCCATGAAGCCAGGCTATGCTCTGGATGATGGCGCAGCCCTTCACTTTGTTGGAGATACTATCCACGCCGCCATTGCTTCCCGACCAGAAGCAACTGCTTATTCTGTAACTGTTGATAATAATAAAGTTATTGAAAAACCATATGATATGAACTACTTATCTATAGATTAAGAGGAAGTCGGTGATAGGACTTCCTTCTTGGTAAATAAACTATTTTACTTTACGTACATATGTGCCTTTCTCTGATTGGGCTTTCGCCTTGATCGTCTCATGCTTCACCTCTTCACTTAATTTCGAAATATGATGAAGTGTATTATCTTGAGACAAAACAAGGGGATCGATGTAGCGTAATTTGTTCTTTTGATGAAACTCATAATTCTCCTTGTCCTCTATGACTGTAACATCTTCTTCTAGGTGTGTTAGCATATTGTGCAGGTCCTTATCGCCTTTTAGACGGATTAACTCTAATACTTCTTCATCCTGGAGTAGAAAATCTTCCATAGTGATGACTTGCTTTGTTAGTGCTGTTTTCAATAATTCTTTCAAACGTTGGGAACCATGCACATTGAGAGGATGCATAAAGAAATCTATGACTTCGCAATAGAACCATCGAACAAACCACTCTGCTATATGAATATCGGTTAGATATAAAACATGACCATCGAACTGTAAGCTTTGAAGGAAATCCTCTACTCCCTTTATACTTAGTCCTTGATAGTGATACATATCTCGTAAGGTATAATCAATTCGGTCAGCACATAAATCTGGCAATGGTTGTTCTAAAAGGCGCCAATTTGTTTCATCTAAAATAGGCTCTACATCATATCCATGTTTTTTGATTATAGAAGGAATATTAGATTGATAGACTATTTCCTTAAAAATGCGTTCATGGTAATCTTCCTTTTCTTCCTGCATGACATAATCAATAACATGAGAAAATGCTGTATGTGATACATCATGTAGCAGTCCTGCTATCTGTTCTTCTACAGTGCCCCCCATTCTTCGAATAAACAACATTACACCAACGGAGTGTTCAAACCTAGTAACGTTCCAATTCTCATTAACTAGATAGCTCGCACCTCCTTGATGAATTCCTTTCAGTCGTTGTATTGAGTTGGTTTCAACCAATTCCTCAAGGACAGGCTCTTGGATATCAAACGTTCCATAAATTTCATCTTTAATAATCACTTTGTTCCTCCTAAAACTTCCATCTTCTGAATTATCTAAAAAAATCAGACCAACCTTCATTGTATAGCATCCCTTACGTCGCTAAATGGGCGCTTGCGCTTTTCTTACTATGATGATAGCGTATCACACGTTATCTATATAGATGTGAATCAAAATAGCCATGGCTCTCGTACATATAAGTGTAAGTTTATGAAAAGGTGGGGTCGCATGATTCAGTTTCAACATGTAACAAAAAGCTATTCAGGTGATAAAAAAGCAGTTGATCAGTTAAGCCTAACCATCCCAGACGGGAAAATATTTGGTTTCTTAGGTCCAAATGGAGCAGGTAAATCAACTACCATAAAAATGCTAACTGGTATCCTGCCTATAGATGAGGGAACCATTACAATCAACAGCTTTGATATCTCTAAATACCCCTTAGAAGCCAAGAAAACGTTTGGATACGTACCAGATAGTCCTAATATGTTTCTGAGATTAAAAGGGATTGAATATTTAAACTTTATCGGAGATGTGTATGATATTCCAACTGACCAACGCAAAGAAAAAATCGAATACCTTACGAAAGAATTTGGGATTTATGATGTGCTAAATGATGCCATTCAAACCTACTCACATGGCATGAGGCAAAAAATCATCGTCAGTGGTGTATTATTGCATGATCCAGATGTGTGGATTTTAGATGAGCCTTTAACTGGTTTAGATCCAAAATCGTCTTACAAATTGAAAGAGATGATGAGAGAGCATGCCAGAAAAGGGAAGACTGTTTTCTTTTCAACACACGTTCTTGAAGTTGTAGAACAATTGTGTGATGAAGTTGCTATTATCAACAATGGAAAACTTGAATTCACCGGAAAAATGGATGATATGCGTGAGAAGTTCAGTACAGAAGGGTCCCTTGAACAACTCTTCTTGGAGTTGACCAATCATGAATAAGACACTTCTATTATTTAAAACGATGGTAAAGATGCATTTTTCCATGGTTGGGAAAGATGATAAGTTCAAAATAAATGTGTTCATTATTAGCCTTGCCCTGATTCCAATCGGTATTATGTGGATGTTTTTGTTGAATACAATTATATCCTCCTTATACCAAGTGTTAGAACCAACAGGTCATGAATCGTTCATTATCGCAATCGGACTTATTCTGACTGGCATTCTTTTACTATTCACAAGCATTCCATCTATTCTTTCTTCCTTTTACTTTGCAGAGGATATAGAAGATTACTTAGCCATGCCGTTTCACCCATATCAGCTCGTAATCGGCAAGTCATTAGCACCATTGCTTACGGTTTATGGGATATCTGCCGTTGTCATACTTCCGATTCTATTTTTCTATGGCTTAGCTTACGGAAGTGGCATTTTATTTGCTTTAAACGGATTTCTAACATTTATCTTTTTTCCGCTGATTCCATTTATCTTATCAGCATTAATGGTGATGGTTCTCATGCGGTATGCCAATATATCTAAGAATAAAGATCGAACCAAGTTTGTTGCTGGTATGTTCTCATTATTCATGATTGTAGGGTTCAATGTTATCATTCGTATGAACCAGGATACAGACCAGCTTTCCCAAGGCTTAGGAAAATGGCTTGAGCAACAGGATCAACTATTATGGAATGTAACAAAATTCATCCCAAATGTTTATGCAGCAACTAAGGCTCTTGAAGTGGATGTATGGTGGCATAGTGTACTTTTTCTCGTCCTATTCTTACTCATTACAGTTATTGCGATTACCCTATTTATCGTTTTTGGGCAACGTTTTTATTATCAGGGTGTACTTGGTATTAGCGGTGGTGGGAAAGGAAAAAAGGTTGAGGATATAGAATCCAGAACATCATCGCGTTCTATACTATGGTCTTATACAACCAAAGAACTGAAAACGATTATACGTACCCCGGCATTCTTTATGAACTGTGTGATCAATAGTTTATTTGCACCTTTTTTCATTTTTATTATGATGTTCATCGATGAAGACATCGGGGCTATGGCTAGCACCTTGCAAAGCATTGCTCCAAAGAGCATCCTATTAGCTTTATTTTTATTTTCTATATTTGTATTAGGTACAAATCCAACAGCTACATCAGCAATTTCTCGTGAAGGTTCGAACTGGTTTACCAACTTATATATGCCAATCCAACCGAAAACCATTCTCTATGGAAAATTATTAGCTGCATGGATTGTAGAATCCGTTTCCATTGTTTTGTTACTTATTCTCTTTGGGTTCGTGATCAACGTTCCTATTTTCGTACTTATTCTTTGGTTGATTCTCGTGGTAGGCGCTAGTTGGATCAGTAATTTAATCGGAGTGTTTATCGATATTCATAATCCGAAGTTAAAATGGAACGATGAACAACAAGTATTTAAATCAAGATTCGCTCCATTACAAAGTCTACTCATTCTGTTTTTCGGTTTCGGAACACTAGTGTTATTTTTATGGTTCCTTCCTTTCGTGACGAATGTATGGATAACTTTCCTGATCCTTGGTATTGTAATCGGAACTTCCATTTATTTCACCCAGCGAAAATTAATTCAGACAGTTGATACACAATTCATTCATATTATGGAAAAGCAATAACAGAAGGAGAGTTAGCATTGATAGACTATAAAAGACTTGATGCAACAGATGCAGAGGCGTATTGGAATTTACGTTTAGAAGCACTTCAGCAAGATCCTAGCGCTTTTCTTACTACCTACGAAGATGCAATAAAAAGAGAAAAACCAATTGAGAGTACAGCGGAACGGTTAAGCAACGAAAGCAATTACAATATTGGCGCTTACCAAGAAGGTGACCTACAAGGAGTTGCTACTCTAGTCCCTGAATCACAGCAAGGACTTGATCATATAGGGAATGTATTCGCCATGTATATAACCCCTTCTGCAAGAGGGAATGGCATCGGCAAGGAGCTCATTCAAAAATGCATCGAATACGGTAGGCACATTGGCCTTGAACAACTGCAACTCACAGTAGTAGCAACAAACGAACCAGGCATAGCTTTATATTCATCTTGTGGTTTCGAGGAATATGGATACAAAAAACAAGCTATCAAACGTGGGGAAGGACAATATATAGATGAATTATTAATGGACATCTTTCTATAAAGAAAAGCTCAGGGGCGCTTTGCTCAAGGCAAACATTCTAATAATTTCTTAATTGTAAAAAAATCGAGCTTATTGCTCGATTTTTTTTAGTATTATAATTATTTAACTATCATGACAGGACACTTTGCTCCATGTGCAACTTTATGAGAAACGCTGCCAAGCACTACTTCTTGAAATGTATTCAATCCACGGCTCCCCATAACAACAACATCATATTGCTCATCATTTGCATAATGAACAATCTCTGGACCAGGCTCACCCTTTAAGAGTTTGTAATCAAAGGAGACTCCTTTTTGTTCCACAATTTCTTCTACAGGACGAACTCGTTCATGACGTAATTCTTCTAAGTACGTACTACTACGCCCCTCAGCAATAACTTCATGCTTTGAGGAAGCTGGATCGACAACGTACACGATGGTAATCGTTGCATCCGGCTCAATTGTTGCTAGATGAGCAGCATGATGTGCTGCACGTGTAGCATGGTCCGAACCATCTGCAGCTAGTAATATCTTTTTATACAAGAAAATTTCCTCCCTATTAAACTTACCGATTTCCCTTCATTCTATCATGATTAAACACGTTTACACCTTACAATTAAAAATCCAGACAAAAAAATGTCATTTTTATGGTTTTGGCATCTATGGACAAGCAATTAAGAGATATTTAAAGCATGTTCTGAAATTATACGCTTACATGCCATTATTTGATTTTCTTTCTTCGTGTTATAATCTTTCTCGTTGCAATCGGTTATGACTTTCGGCGAGTTCGAAAGTCGCTCTAAGAAACTAATAAAATAGAAAGAGGTGCTAAATTGAACCTAGAAACAATTAAACAACAGTGGTTCGGTAATGTGAAGGCAGATGTCCTTGCAGGTATAGTTGTGGCACTAGCCCTTATCCCTGAAGCGATTGCTTTCTCGATTATCGCAGGTGTAGATCCAATGGTAGGGTTGTATGCTTCATTTTGTATTGCTGTAGTCATTGCTTTCATTGGTGGTCGACCTTCCATGATATCTGCTGCAACAGGCGCGATGGCCTTGTTGATGGTTACATTGGTAGCCAATCATGGATTAGAATACTTGCTTGCCGCTACAATCCTAACCGGGATTATTCAATTCATTTTTGGTGTATTGAAGGTTGGACGTTTTATGAAGTTCATTCCAAGATCGGTAATGGTAGGATTCGTAAACGCACTAGGTATTTTAATCTTCATGTCTCAGCTTGATTACTTCGAAGGTGCTGGTATGGCAATGTATCTAATGGTAGCTGGATCGTTAGCAATCATTTACATTTTTCCTTATCTTACTAAAGCTGTTCCTGCTCCACTTGTAGCGATTGTTGTAATGACAATCATTGCTGTAACAACAGGCGTTGGAGTGCAAACAGTAGGTGATATGGGGAATCTAACATCTAAACTACCAGTCTTCCTTATTCCTGAGATTCCACTAACATTTGAAACATTACAGATTATCTTCCCTTATTCTATTGCACTTGCAGTAGTTGGACTACTTGAGTCTCTGTTAACAGCTCAAATTGTAGATGATATGACGGATACTCCAAGCGATAAGAACAAAGAAGCAAGAGGACAAGGTATTGCCAACGTTATAACTGGATTCTTTGGCGGAATGGCTGGCTGTGCGATGATTGGTCAATCCGTTATTAATGTGAAATCCGGTGGACGTGGCCGCCTTTCCACTCTAGTAGCTGGCGTGTTCTTAATGGTCCTTATCATCTTGTTGAAAGATGTACTTGTACAAATTCCGATGGCTGCCCTTGTTGGGGTTATGATCATGGTATCAATAGGTACATTTGATTGGTCATCGTTAACAAAACTTCACGTAATGCCTAAATCAGATGCAGCCGTTATGATTGTGACAGTAGCAACAGTTGTCTACACTCATGACTTATCTAAAGGTGTACTTGCAGGCGTTATCTTAAGTGCCATCTTCTTTGTGGCAAAAATCTCGAACATTCATGTAGAGAAAACGCTCGATGCAGAACGTAGTCGTCGTATGTATGTCGTTAAAGGTGAAATGTTCTTCGCTTCCGTTTCAGACATGCCAGATGAGTTCGATTATCAAGAAGAAAATGCTGAAAACATCGTTATTGACTTTAGCAAAACGCACGTTTGGGATGACTCAGCTGTAGGCGCAATTGATAAAGTCGTTATGAAGTTTAAAGAACAAGGTAAAAATGTTGAAATTATCGGTTTAAATGAAGATAGTTCTTCTCTTGTTAGTAAATTAGCCGTCCATGATAAAGGTAACCAATAAAAGAACAAAAGCTCAGGGCGCCCGTTTAGGATGCTAGTTACTGGGCGATGGAGCTGGACGTGGCCTCTATTACTTTTTAAGTTACGCACAAACCAACAATTTTATAATTTCCTAATAATCCAGGGAAAAACCCCAGTCATTAGTGACTAGGGTTTTTTATATAGTACATTTTAGGAGGTACCAATTGTTAACGCTTTCAAATTATGTTTTAAAATAAATGATCAACTAACAGTGCCAACAATGTTACAGCTAATGTTCCATAATTGAACAAAAAGTTATTTGTCTCTTGCTGACTAACCTTCTCGTGAACTTCTGTTAATGCTTGTTTACGTAAATTGGACTCATTCATTTAAGAATCACCGCTTTGTAAACGTTTTCATTTATTGTTTATATAATAGCATATACTAAATATTCTGACAAGTATATTTTTAAAAAACATGTGATTTAAAGAAATTTATTTATAGAGACCAATACCATTACATCTTTGGTTATTACTTATCTATTCTAAAGAAGACAATTCATTGTTTGTTCCATAAAACCCCATTATTTGTTCTAAGAGGAATGTTTACGTTGCCTTAGTTAGAATAAAGATGGCCTGGGAATAACTCGCGTCCTGCCGGCGAGCTGGCAAGCTACCTTCGGCCCTCAGGGGGATCTTGCCTACCTCTTTCTCCGGCGGGAGTCTCCTTGTTCCCATGCCACCTTTGCTTTTGTTGAGATAAACGGAAACATGGCGTTAAACCTAAAGAACCAAAAGGTGGACCGGGAAATTGGCGGTCGCTCCTATATTCAGAAATCGGAAAAGCTCTCAGAAACTTGAAATGTTGCTCGGAACCTCCCACCAGCGCCCGCTCTAGACCGGCTGCACAGCACCCCCAAAACAGCGGTCGCTCCTATTTTGAAAAAGTCGCTCTGAAATGGGCAAGAGTCGCTCCAAAAATCCAATTCTCACCCCTATATTTCTATTCTCGCTCCGAAGGCAGGGGAAAGCGCTCCATATCCCATGTTTTGATCGCAGCGACATGTCAAATCCCAGTACTACATTATGGATGCGACCCGTGGAAAAATGGATGTGTCGAGACCCCACCGGTGTAAGATCGCAGGAAATCGAGCTATTCCCAGCCCTTCTTTTCTCTCCCTTAACACAATGGAAAAATCCCTCTCACCCAAGCTACCTCGAATTCAAGTCTTCCATATTATGCCTCTTATATGAAATAATGCTTCTCATCAGGCCTTGGTCACCCAAAAAAAAAAAAACACACAAGTGATTTCACTTGAGAAACCACTTGTGTCTACTATTGAATATTTCCTTACATTTAGCAATGAAAATGTGTTACTATTATTTTCTATACCAACAAAGATACCCCAATATAGGCTACAACTGTAACAAGAACAACTAGCCATGCTGGTTTCTTCCAGTGATATAGTAATGTAAATGAGCCGATAGCTATTGCGATATCTTTGTTGGAGTGGATGGCGCTGGTCCAAATCGGATCGTACAACGCTGCAAGCAAAATACCAACAACAGCTGCATTCACTCCTAGCAACCCTGCTCTAACATTTTTATTTTTACGTAGTTGATTCCAGAAAGGTAGAACACCAACAAGTAAAAAGAAAGATGGAAGAAACATTGCTAAGGTAGCTACTATCGCTCCAGGTACACTTGCAATAATTGTCCCTAGATAACTAGAGAAGGTGAACATCGGTCCTGGGACGGCTTGAGTTGCACCGTACCCTGCTAAAAACAATTCTTTGGAAACCAATCCATTTGGTACAACCTCAGCTTGTAGAAGCGGGAGGACAACGTGACCTCCACCAAATACAATCGAACCTACACGATAAAAAATATCAAATAAGGTTATGTACACAGACGAAACATTAGATGCCAAAATTGGCGTTCCAATAAGAAACGCTATAAAAAGAATCAGAGAAACAACTCCCGTTTTCTTCTTATAATTCAGCTCAACATCTTGTCCCTCAGGAAGATCTTGTTTTCTAAATAAGTAAACTCCAATCATCGCTGCAATCAGGATAATACTAATTTGGGCGAAAGCTGTTTGATAAAATAATAAAATAAATGCAGCTAGTACTGCTATAGTAATTCTTGGGCGGTCTGGCGTTAGTTTCTTCCCCATATTCATGATAGCATGTGCCACAACTGCTACAGCAACAACCTTCAAAGCAGAAATCCATACCGCATCTTGGACCCCGGAACCATTAAGAAATAGTGCAAATAAAACTAGAGCTATGACAGATGGAACTGTAAATCCAAACCATGCTAATATGCCTCCTATAATTCCACCGCGTACCATCCCAATTGAGATTCCAACTTGACTGCTCGCAGGCCCAGGCAAGAACTGGCATAAAGCTATTAAATCAGCATAACTTTTATCATCTAACCATTTTCGTCGATTTACATATTCATCTTGAAAGTAAGCAAGATGAGCCACTGGTCCGCCAAAAGAAGTTAGTCCTAAACGAAATGAAACGAATAAAATTTCAATATAAGTACGAAACAAGTTCATTTTATCCTCTCCTATCCTATCCATTTTATCGATAGAATGTGCTATGAACAATGCATTTCGCTTAAATTTACGAGATTTTAAAAAATGCAGGCAAGTACTCTCTCTTTATAAATAGAGAGGAATACAGCCTAACAGTAAAAATAAGTGGTAAGTCGTTTATCATTCCGTTCTTTGCAGTTGTTTCCCCATTATTATCATATGTTCTCCATCAACTAACGGCCCTTCTTTGACAGGTTCCCATCCAAGATTTGTGTATAGTGTGCGGGCCTGAACATTTTCTACACCTGTTATGAAAATAGACGTATCATGGAAAGACTTATCAAGTAGTCTTTTTTCAAGTGTGGATGCTATACCTTGCCCACTATAATTCGGAAGCACAGCAAGTTCTACAAATTCAAAGCAATTGGTAAGCCATCTATCTTTCTCATCATCACTTAACAATTGGGCTACATGACTATAGTAAAATGGATCATTTAATGAGGTGTATCCATACGCAAAACCCACTATTTCTTCATCGCAAATCGCTCTTAGTCCAACATAACCAGGATAGGAGCTATGCTTCTCAAACCTTTCCCTAACTTGATAATTACATTTAGAGTGAGAAATAGAATATATCGATACAATATGTTCTAGCTCCTCCTGTTTCATTTCTAAGGGTTCATATGTTATGAGCATCAATTTCTCTCCTTTGTTTTGTACGACTCATCCCATTCTCTTCGTAAGATACTCATTTCAATAAGTGACCAATATTCATCCCCAAACTTTCGTGCTTCACGCAAAACACCCTCTTTTTGGTATCCTACTTTTTTATAGGTATGAAATGCTGATACATTAAAATCAAATACACCTAAGGTCATGCGATGTAGGTGTAGCGTATCAAAAGCGATAGTCGTAGCTTTACGTACCATTTCTTTGCCTATTCCTTTACCTAAATACCGTTTGTCCCCAATTAGCACTCTTCCAATTCGTCCAGATTGGTTCGTCCAATCAATTTTTGTTATCGAAATGTGTCCTATTATATTCCCTGTTTCCTCGTGCACTGCTTTATAAATATATTTTGTAGCCCCCTGTACATTCGCACCATCTACATAGGTTTCCAATTGATTACGTGTGAGAGGATAAGTAAAATAATTCCCCGTCCACTGATGCATAAACATCTTTGATTCAATCCATGACAGCAATAAATCGAAATCCTGTTGAGTGAATTTCTCTAATCTAATCAAAATGAGCGCTCCTATATTGGTTCATTAAATTTATTCAGATTTGTTATACTATCAAAACGTTAAGAAATTTTCGTCTTCTTGTCAAATTATATTTCGTTGGAACAAAAAGTCAGGGCCTTCGTTTAGCGACGTACAAACTGCTACCCCCAGGACGTGGGGTGGTTCAATGTTGTACGTGATGTGGGACTACAGGACGTAGGTCAGTTCGATGTTTCTGCATGATGCAATGGGTTTAATCGAACCTCCTTCATACACCAGCTAACATTTTTATAGATTCCTGCACTATAAAAAAGAATGTCACAAGGACATTCTTTTTACATTAGCTCTGAAACTCAATGTCATCAGCTAACAATGGTATATTTTCTTTCGTAGAAAAGAATTCAGTTAGATTCTTAACAGCGTTCTGTTTTAATTCATACGTTCCATCCTTACCAGGTAACAAATACTGAATGTAACCTTTCCCATCCTTTGTTAACCAAAGATGGTAGTGCTGCTTATCGTTTCCTTCAAGATCTATTTTAATAGAAACAAGTGGTTCTGATTGAATTAACTTATTGGAATCAAGTTTTTTTGCATTATTTATGGCTTTCACAAAAATACTCATTTCCTGCTCTGTTATGTATTCTTCTTCCAATGTTTGCTCTTGAAAATGTCGATACATTACTTCTACTTGTTTAATTTCATTTATGGTTAGAGTAGAGCATGATACTAATAGAAGTAAGTATAATGAACCAATCCCACTTCTTATAATCATTTTCATTTATCAACCACACCCTTCCATCACCTCCAAAACTTAACATATTTTTTCATTTGATACCACGAAAGGCTCTACGTTTTTGAGTACATCTACTTATAAAGGTTTAAAGAGAGTACAGATCTATTCTGTACTCTACTTATTCGAATAACAATATAGATGGGTCTTGATTATATGTATGTACAAGAATTGCATGCAGCTGACCTCTATGATGATAGAGATGAGCTACAATTTCGAGCAACCATTCAAACCGAGAATACGAAATACCCCAATAAGATGTGGTTTTCTCCCATAATTCCACTTCTCCATAGGATGCATATCGTTCTTTCAGAACATTAACGGTTCTTACAAGTTGCTCTTTACCATCTTTTTTGGTCTTCACATCTAGCGAATTATAATATGACTCCATTTCTTCTGCTGTCTTCTCATCTGAAAGAAGCAAATCCGCCTCACAAATAGTAGATATGTGCACTATCAATTCACCTATAGAATGTTTTCCTTCGGTTGGCCTTCTTTCCAGATCATGTTCATCTAATTGGTCTATTAGTGTAGTCATCGTACCAACCAGAACATCAATCTGATGAAACACACGTTCACAATATGAATTCATGTTATCCTCCCTAATATAAAATCAGCGCCCAGAGATTTTCTCTGAGCGCAATTGTTCAACTATTATCCTTCATTATGTTCTGGTAACAAAACAATTTTACCTAGTTTACCGGCTTCCTTAAAATATTGCTGAGCTTCTCCTGCCTCATGCAAAGGAAATGTACGTTCAATAACAGGTTTAATGTCACCTTTAGCCACTGAGTCCATTAGACGTTTAAACTCCGCTCTTGTTCCCAATACAGAACCAATAAGCGTGATATGTTTGAGGTAAAGTGTTCTAAAATCCAGCTCTGTTTTTTGACCACCTGCAGAACCGGAAGTACAGAATCGCCCACCCTTTTTCAATACTTGAAGTGATGTATCGAATAATGCATCCCCTACTACATCAAGCACTGCGTCAATTGGCCCTCCATTTGCTTCTAGAATCTCTTCTGCTAAATGGGGAGATTTATATGAAAGGACATGGGTTGCACCTAGTTCCTTCATTTTACCTTCTAAAGCTAAATCACCTACTATAGCAATAACATTGGCGCCAAACGCCTTTGAAGCAATCTGTACATTTAAAGAACCTACACCACCATTTGCTCCAGTGACCATAATAGTTTCACCTGGTTTCACCTTTGTTTGCTCCACCATATGCCATGCCGTCATTCCACTTACAGAAAAAACGGCACTCTCTTCATAAGTATCAAGTGGCATAGGATCACATAATTCAGCAGGCCACACTACATACTCTGCATACCCTCCATCATATTCTGAACCTATAAAGGACATATCCTCTGAAATGTGTTCTTCCCCTTCTTTGCCACTAGATGTGAAAGGAAATAAGACAACATCCTCTCCTATCCTTCCTTCATCTACATTCTTACCAACTACTGCAATCTTCCCAGTAATGTCCGATCCAGGTACTCGAGGAAATTGAACGCCCTCGGGACGCCAACCAGACTTACCTCCTGTACCATAAGCCCCTTCTCGCATCCAAATTTCCGTATTGTTAATCGCACAAGCCCTTACTTGAATAAGAACTTCATTTTCTTTTGGTTGTGGAATCTCTTTGTCAACGACTTCAAGTTGTTCTAATCCCCCATAACCAGTCACTTGTACAGCTTTCACAATGTCACACACCTTTCAAAAAATGATTATAAATAATATCAACATACCACCTATTAGTATTACAGATAAAAAAGGTTTCATCCATCAAAGCGCACTTGTGTATAAGAGTGATACTATTCTAGGACTTGTAGAAAAACATGCATGTAAAAATACAAGAATGAATATCTTTTCAATAAGAACAACTAGAAAGGAGCTACGTCATGATTCGTTTATTAGGAATACTTTCTTGTTTAATGTTGATTACCGCCTGTGGAGTCAGTGAGGTGTCAGAAACAGATTCTACATTAACTTCTGAGAACTATGAACTTTGTGGATATGGACCAATGATGATTATAGACGGGAAGGAATATATAAAAGTAAACAAGCAACAGAAAGTAAAACTGGATCAACAACTTGGTAGTATTATACTAAAGATTGATGAAACACTTCACCCTGTTGAAAACTTCACATCAAACACATTACTTCCTGGGACAGCCGTTTATAGTGTAGAGGACAACGCTGAAAAATTAATAGCTAAAACACAAGAAAATGAGTACTTATTATTTGAGTTAATTAAATAGACAGAACAAAAGCTCGGAGTGCCCGATTAGCGACGTATATGCTGCGCCCCACACAATGCGGGTTGGTTCGATGTTGCTACGTGATGTAGCGATTTTAATCGAACTTCACCTAATTCTGTAGGAGATAAAGGAAACAAGAAGAACGAAGTGATTCGATGTTAACTTATCGTACAGAGACTAGGGGAGCATACTAGTCGCTGGGCGCTAGAGCTGGACGGGGCCACTAATACTTACTAAGTTATGCACATGCTATTTTCCTTTTATACTGTCTTCTTTATTACATCACACGCTGTTACATAAAAACTATAACCACTCTAACAATTCGATACGATTGCCAAACGGGTCGTACACATAAATACGATTTGCTCCAGGAAGTCGATCATCCTCTATGTACTCCACATTATTTTCTGTGAGGTGTTTCTTTAGAATTTCAAGATTTTCTACCTCTAGTGCTGGATGAGCTTTTTTTGCTGGAGAAAATGGCTCCTCAATGCCTATATGAATTTCATTGTTCCCAAATGTAAACCAAATCCCGCCATTCTTTTTTAACTCCTCTGGTTTTTCTACTTCATTTAACCCTAAAGTCTCAGCAAAGAAGGCCCTCGCTTCACCCTCCCCACCTTTTGGAGCAGCTAATTGAACGTGATCAATAGATTTAAACGCAAATGACATATACATCCCCCTTTTTTTATCATACTTAACAATATTCTACTCTATACTTTTGCATACCTTCCTTTCACCATCCATTTCCATAGAAGAGGTTAATTCTAAAAACTTTTCTACATCTTTGATGCATAGGGACATTCCTTCTTCCCAAAACGATCTATCTTGTATATCTCTACCTAAATGCTTCATCGCTAGGTCTTCTACAGACATACAGCCAGAGTCACGCAATAATGCCATGTAGTTTTCTTCAAATTTATCCCTTTCAGTCTTTCCCTTTGCATACATACTTTGAGCGAAGAGGTAACCAAAAGTGTAAGGGAAATTATAAAAAGGTACTGTAGTGATATAAAAATGCGGAGTAAAGGCCCAAGCATGTTGAGGAGCATCTTCTAAACTGCCAGTATAGGCTTCATCGATAGCTTCTTGCATTAATTCATTTAACCTTGTTGCTGAAACTATCCCTTTCGCCCTCTCCTGATAGAACCGAACCTCAAATAAAAATCTAGAGTGGATATTCATGAAATTCATCACACTTCGTTTTATTTTTTCGTCTAGTAAGAAGAGTTGCTCTTCCTTTGTATCAGCTCTCTCTAATGCTGCATCCAGGACTACCATTTCAGCAAAGGTAGAAGCTGTCTCCGCTACACACATAGGATATTGTTTATTCACCCCTTCCACTGAAGCCATAGCATGATTGTGAAAAGCATGCCCTAATTCATGAGCTAAGGTTAATACATCCGTAATCTTACCTCCATAGTTCATAAATACTCTAGATTCTCCAGTTAAAGGGAAGCCTGCACAAAAAGCTGTGGATGATTTAGTTAATCTGTCTTCAGCGTCCACCCAATGGTTTTGTATTGCTTGTCGAGAAAAACGCTCTAATTCAGCACCAAATTCACCAAAGTGTTGTAGTATAAAATCCACACCTTCTTGATAATCCATTGTTTGATTACTTCGGTTTATTGGAGCCCAAAAGTCATAAGCATGCATAGAGTTTTTTTCAAGCAAAGTTGCTTTTCTTTTTAAATAAGCTGAGAATGGTTTTTTATGATCACACACGACCTCCCACATTGTATGCAAGGTTTGTTCACTTAGTCGGTTATGGCGTAATGGTTCTTCTAGTATATTGGTAACACCTCTTTTTTTGTACACTTGCAAACGAAACCCACCAATATGATTTAGTATAGAAGATAGTATGTCTTCTTGAGAAGTCCATGCACGTTCCAAAGCCTTATATGAATTTTTACGAACATCACCATCTTCATGAGATCGCAAATTCATGGCTTGCCCTATGGATAAGTCATTCACTTCTCCATTAACTTCCAAACGAACACGCAAACTCCTGACAAGAGTTTGATACACCTTCCTCCATCCATGATATCCATCTACCTCAAGTGAAGAAATGATTTTCTCTTCTTCTTCCGTTAGTCTATTGTTTTTACGATCACGCCACTCCCTTAAAATGAATTGATAAGGTTTTAGCCTGTCTGTTGCCAACAATTCATCCCAAACCGAAGCTTGAATGTATGAAAGAGTGGTTTGAAGTTTATGTAAGACCTCATCATACTGCGCGGATATTTTAGCAATTCTTTCTTGTATAACAGATGCTCCCTGATCTTTTGGGTCTTCTGCAAGCAAGCACGTTATAAATGAAGAAGTGTGAGACAGTTTCAAGCGAATATCATTCATGTGCTTCATTAAGTTTTGGATGACATTAGCGTCTTCCTTTTGTTTTGGTATGCAAAATGCATCAATAATCTTATTAAAATCATTCACTTTTTTCTCTATCAAACTTATATGATTATGAAGGTTCTCCGAATTACTCTTTCCATCAAATATTCTATTTAAGTCCCAAGCATCTTTGTACATGTTTACTTCCCCTTCCTTCTCTTATTCCATCCCACCAAAACCAAACGTACGTTCTTATTATATATGTTTTGCATAGAAATGTCACAATTTTCATAAAGAAAAAGAGGAAATATTATAATAAAGTAATAATCCATCCTCACACTACTTATTGAACTATATTGAATTTCCAACGTTCTTCAAACCACAGTCCGCAAAAAAATCTAAATGACTTTCATAAAACTTTCATATTCCTGTGGTACTATTCCATTACAGTTATTCGATAGGAGGAAACATCATGCCAAACGCATGGATGCTAGGCCCCTTAATTATACAGCGATCATTTGTATTTCTTGGGGTGAGCTTGCTATTAGGAGTTATCTTATTTCAAGTGTTAAGCCCATTTTCGAAATCTTACGTAAAACAACTAACAAATGAAATAAGTTCCTTCTTCTTTGCATTTGTTATTTCCATTTGGATTGCAAAGATTGTAGTAAACATAGGGACATTTATGAATGACCCTCGTGCAGTACTTGCGTATCCAAGCAATAGTCACGCTTTTTATTTAGCTTTTGCGTTCATCCTCCCTTATAGCAAGCTTCATGTTTATCGGCGGGACTTAAATATTAATCATATTGGAACAGCGTTATTCTATGTATTTATATTGAGTTCCATTTTCTTTGAATTTTCAAATACAGTTGTAGAACAAAATGTCGCTGTGCACGTAAGCCAACTTGGGATCTTGGTAGCTACACTAATCATACTGTTAGGTACACAAAACTCCTTAACTCGATTATCTCTTTATATCGGCATCACAGTTTTTACGGTTGGTTATTTTGTATTGTCTTCCATTTTCGCTCATACCCATATTTTCCTATACACCGTCGACACTTGGTTTTGGGTTATTAGTTTGATAATCGTAAGCTTGCTGTGGTTTCGCTTATACCCTACAGGTTTAAAAACCAGAGGGAGTAACCGCTAGATTTAGGCATTTATTGTCAAAACAAACATTTTAAATACATGAAAAGAAGGTGAAAACATGACAGCAGCATCTGATATAACAATATGGTTAGCGTTAGGAGCTGGGATTCTTTCTTTCCTATCCCCTTGTACGCTCCCCATTTTTCCAGCTTACCTATCATATATCACTGGCATGAGTGTAAAAGAGCTTGAATCAGAATCATCTCTAAAGGTTCGTTCCAAACTATTATTGCATTCGATATTTTTTCTGTTTGGCATTTCCTTGATTTTCATCAGTTTAGGGGTTGGGGTTTCTTTCTTAGGAGAATGGATTCAAGGATTACTAACAGGGACATCAGGAGTTTTCCTCCAAAGGATCGCAGGTATTTTCATTGTGGTTATGGGTCTGTTTGTTGCAGGCTGGTTGAATATCTCTTGGTTCATGCGAGAAAAACGTTTTCGATTCACTCAAAAACCAGTTGGGTATATTGGGACAATATTTGTCGGAATGGGTTTCGCAGCAGGATGGACACCGTGTATTGGCCCTATCTTCGCCTCTATACTAGTCGTAGCAGGGAGTAATCCAGCTCAAGGAACGCTTTATACTATAGCTTATGTTATAGGGTTTGCCATTCCATTTCTTGTTTTAGCATTCTTCTTAGGATCTACAAAATGGATTGTACGTTATAGCGAGAAGATTATGAAAGCAGGTGGAGCAATTATGATCGTAATGGGAGTGCTACTGTACTCAGGCCAAATGTCCAAACTATCAAACTTCTTGCTTCAACTTGTACAAGACACATGGTTCTCAAATTTAGGATAAGGAACGGAGGTAAAGAGTATGAATATCAAAAAGCTCTTCATTACGGTTGTAATCATTGGAATGTTTGGTTGGGCTGTTTATGATCTAACTAGTTCATCCACCTCAGAAGATAATAAAGAAGAAGAAAATAAAGAATTTAATGTTACAGAAGGACAGGGTTCAGATAACAACACAAACGAAGTAGGATTAGAGGTCGGAAAAAAAGCTCCCGATTTTCAATTAACTACATTAAACGATAAAAAGATAAGCCTTTCTAATCTTAAAGGCGAAAAGGTCATGATCAATTTCTGGGCTACATGGTGTCCACCATGCCGAGCTGAAATGCCAGACATGGAAAAATTTTATCAAAATGAAGATATTACTATTCTAGCAATTAACCTAACCTCTACAGAGAGTGGATTAGGAGATGTAAGGGATTTTGTAAAGGAATTTGAACTTAGTTTTCCAATTCTATTAGACAAGCAAAACAACATTGCTACTTCCTATCAAATCCGTCCAATTCCAACGACATATATGGTAGATTCAAACGGTGTCATTCAACATAAGGCGCTTGGGGCGATGAATTACGAACAAATGGTCAAACAATATAAACAGATGAATTAACTGTTTATATGTCGTAAAATGAAGGTGGTGATGCTATTGAAACAAACCATACTTGTCGTTGAAGATGATAAAATGATTCGCGAACTTGTCAGCTTGTATCTTCAAAATGCAGGGTACAACGTGATTGAAGCTGAAGATGGTGAGGACGCGAAAGCATCCTTTCTTACCCATCATCCTTGCTTAGTAATACTAGACTTAATGCTCCCAAAACAAAGTGGCGAAGAGGTATGCGAATGGATTCGACAGCAAGAACGAAATGAAGTCTCCATCATTATGCTCTCAGCAAAAGCACAGATAAGCGATAAAATTGCTGGCTTAAAGATGGGAGCAGATGATTATATCACAAAACCATTTGATGCTGATGAACTTGTAGCTCATGTAGAAGCAGTACTACGTCGTACGGGCCAATTCTGTCAAAAAATCACCTATAGTGGTTTGTGCATCAAACCTCGTAAAGGTGAAGTACTGTTGTACGACCATCCTATTACGCTGACAAAATATGAGTTTAACCTTCTTTATTATTTTATGGAGAACCCAAATATCGTTTTATCTCGAGAACAGTTGTTACGTCAAATCTACCCTCACGCTGAAACAAATGTGCTTGATCGAACGATTGATGCTCATATAAAAAAGCTTCGAGAAAAAGTAGAAGAAGATACCTCTTGCCCTAAACGAATTCAAACAGTCAGAGGAATGGGGTATAAATTTGTGGATGCATAAATGGCTAACTACTCTCGCTCCTAGAGGATTTTTATGGAAACTTACGGCATTGAATGTAATGATTATTACACTTTTTATCGTCTTAAGTGGATTAGCAATGTATAATACTGCTTGCTTTCTAGTGGAGAGCATGGGAAGTATGAACAATGAAAAACAAGTATATTTTAACTCTACTCTCTTACAATATTTATGGTTATTCAGCTTAATTGCGATTCTAATTGGAAGTATTGTACATTATCTATTAACAAAAAAGCTTGTGTCACCACTCAAGGAGTTAATAGAATCAACCAAAAGCTTGAAAGAAGGTTCTTATCCTGATCCAATTCAGGTGTCTTCCAAAGATGAAATGACCGAATTTGTGGAACATTTTAATGAGCTAATTCAGCAATTAAAAGTTAATGAATATCATAGGAAGAAATTTGTTTCTGATCTCTCTCATGAATTAAGAACACCGCTGTCCAACTTAAATGGATACTTAAATGCATTACAAAAAGGTGTGATACAAGGGGATTCTTCTCTTTATCATTCGTTATACAATGAATCTCAACGTCTTACGAAAATGATGAATCAATTAGAACAACTAAAAGAATGGGATTACGCCTCCCATAATATAGTGGCCGACAAAGAGTCTGTAGACATATCCTCTCTTATGAACCAATGTGTTTCCATGTTTCAATGGTCCTTAAATGAACAACAAATTGATTTGGAGGTAAACATGTCTCCTAAGCTACTTTCTCTTAACATCGAAGGTATTCAGCAGGTCATGACCAATTTAATTGATAACGCCATTCGCTATTATGAAGGTAACAGCCCCATCCGCATTTTAGGTACAGAAAAAGAGGATTCCTATCTTATATCCATAACAGGTCCTGGCAAGTCTATTCCCGAAGAACATCAGCAATCTATATTTGAGCGCTTTTTTCGAACAGACCCTTCCAGAAGTCGTGAAACAGGTGGATCCGGTCTTGGCTTAGCTATTACCAAAGAAATCATCGAACACCATAACGGAGAAATCGGCCTTCACACAGAAGAAGGGTTACACAGCTTCTGGATATCTTTACCTCTCCGGTAATTCTTTCAGGAGCTTACTCCCCCCCCTATCCAACATAATGGAATATACTATAAAAGCTCAGAGAAAGCCTTTACTCTGAGCTCAAAGCATAGAGATGTCTTTTTAATTAATGATTTAGACTAGACTTGTTATTCACCGCTTCTTGCTCAACCCTTTGCAAAAATTCATCCACGACATTTTTGTTGCTTTTTTCATTACCGAGCTTAAGCATCGCTCTTCCTACAAAATTAATCCCCTTGTTCTGCCCCTCATAAATAAACCTAGTCTGACTATCATTTTCTTTTAATAACGTGAAGGAAAGGGTAACCTCAAAAGCCTTGCCTAAGACAAAAGAGAGTTTCTTGTACTTTTTATCCCCACTATCTTCATAAGCTAATGTTTCAACAATATAAGTCTCAACGCGCTTTCCTTCACGATAAGATTGACGATGCTTTGCCCCCACGTCATGCTCTTGCTTTTCGTGAGAGTATGCTCTTCTACCTTTGGCATAATTGTTTGGATGTTTTGATCCGAAAATAAACTCCAGACCTCTTCAACGGGCGCATCAATCAGTATTTCTTCTTCCCATTGAATCACGTTTCTTCCTCCCTCCCAGATGCAATGAACTCCTCTATCTCTTCTGTTTGAAGCTGAAGCCTTAATCTGCATTTGAATTTTATTTCTCGGTGAAGACCTTCACTAATAAGAGGAAACCACTCTTAGTGATTTGTGCAGATAGATGAACGAAGCCAGAGTTGATATAACTCCACCTATCAAAATGGTGATAGACGTCCCCATATAATCAGCGAACACTCCCGCCAACAATGCAGCTATTGGCATAAGGAGCCAAGTCATGAATCGACTAGTTGCTTGAACACGACCGAGCAATCGTTCAGGTGTGAGTTGCTGTCTGATTGTAACAATGGAAGGACTCATCATTGCGGCACACATAGTCCCGATAGCATTCATGCAAGCTAATAATATAATCGTATGTACGAAACTAAATAGAATAATAGATACACCACCAACTGTACCAGCCAAAAACAATATCGCACGAAGTGAAAGCAACTTTTTAAGTGGATTAGAAAGGAAAGCTCCTCCTATGGCACCTAACCCTCCAATGGATAATATCCATCCTATTTGTGATGCATTTAAGTGAACAGCCGTTTTGAGATGGACAATCATCATAGTTAGAAAAAGGGTAGTTCCTACAATCGAAAAAAGCATGGCAACATTCGTTATAAAAATAGGCTTGTTATTCCAAACAAACTGAAAACCTTCTTTTATATCAAGTAAAAAATGTGAATGGCTAGTCTCGTTCATAGGAGTGATTTTCAAGCTTAGTACAACAAGAAAACCAACAAGAAAACTAATGCTGTTAAGAACAAGAGCGAATCCAGGATTATATATACTGATTAATATTCCACCTAATCCTGGCGCAATAAAAACGGCCATATTTAGCATTCCAGTATTAAGAGAATTTACAAATTGCAAATCCTTTTGATGCACCAATCTAGGAACAGAAGCGAATTGAGATTTATTATACAATTGGGTTAGAACCCCTACTACGGACATAGATAAAAAAAAGAAACCACTAAATTCATTTTCCTTTTTCTTATAAAGAATAAAAGCTCAGGGCGCCCGTTTAGCGACGTATGTGCTTCGGCCCACACGACGTGGGTTGGTTCAATGTTGCTGCGTGACGCAGTGATTTTAATCGAACTTTCCCTTAGTCAGTAGGAGATAAAGGAAACACGAAAAAATGCGTGATTCGATGTTAACTTATCGTACGAAGGCGAAGGAAGCATACTAGTCGCTGGGCGCTGGAGCTGGACGTGGCCACATCACTTTTTTAGTTATACACAAGGATTGAATTTTATAATTTCAGCTATACAATAAAAAAGTAGAGCCTACTTACAAAATAGGCTCTACTATCTATAATACAGATTCACTTTTCTACTTAACCTCTTCAGGCACCTGAAGACCTAATGCCTTTGCTACTCGTTCGCCATAATCAGGGTCAGCCTTATAGAAGTGCTTGATTTGTCTTAGCTTGATTTCATCATCTCGTACGTCTTTCATAGAACCATAGATATTAGAAATGAGACGTTGCTTCTCATCTTCGCTCATTAAACGATACAGATTTCCTGGTTGAGTATAGTGATCGAAATGGTCGTAAGACGTACTATCAGCTAAACCAGATACCTCATAAGATTGTTGTCTAGCCTGTGGATCTTCAACAGGTCCATCATAACTATTTGGTTCATAGTTTACAGAACCGCCACCATTATCATCAAAACGCATGAACCCGTCACGTTGATAGTTATTCACGTCAACTTTAGGGCGATTAACTGGTAGCATTTCGTAGTTAGCGCCTAAACGATAACGGTGTGCGTCTGCATATGCGAATAGCCGTCCTTGAAGCATCTTATCTGGTGAAACATCAATACCAGGCACGAAATTACCAGGGCTAAAGGAAGCCTGTTCAATCTCTGCAAAATAGTTCTGTGGATTACGATTTAATACCATTTTTCCTACTTCAATAAGTGGATAATCATCATGTGGCCAAACCTTCGTCACATCAAACGGATCAATATTATACGTTTCCGCATCTTCAAGTGGCATAATTTGTACATACATTGTCCAGCTTGGCGGATTACCTTCTTCAATAGAGTTAAATAGATCTTCTGTTTTGTAATCAGGGTTGTCACCAGCAATTTTTGTTGCTGTCTCATCATCTAATGTTTTATAGCCCTGATCTGTACGAATGTGGTATTTCACCCATACGGATTCTCCATCTGCATTTGTCCACTTAAAGGTATGGCTTCCATATCCATGCATATGACGGTATGTTGCAGGTACGCCTCGGTCAGAGTATAGAATCGTTACTTGGTGTAAGGATTCAGGTGAAAGAGACCAAAAATCCCACGCCATGTTAGGATCTTTCAAGTTTGTTTGCGGATCTCGTTTTTGAGTTCGAATAAAATCAGGGAATTTAATTGCATCTCGAATGAAGAAAACAGGTGTGTTGTTCCCAACAAGATCATAGTTCCCTTCATCAGTATAAAACTTCAGCGCAAAGCCACGCGGGTCTCTTGCAGTATCTGCAGAACCTTTTTCTCCACCAACTGTTGAAAAACGAGCCAACATTTCCGTACGCTTTCCAACTTCCGATAAAAAGTCTGCTTTCGTATATTTCGTCAAATCATTTGTTACTTCAAAATATCCAAATGCTCCCGCTCCATTTGCGTGAACAACACGCTCGGGAATACGTTCACGATTAAAGTGTGCAAGCTTCTCTAATAAATGAACATCCTGAATCAACGTTGGTCCACGATACCCAGCTGTCATTGAATTCTGATTATCACCAACAGGGATTCCGGCTTCATTCGTTAGGCTTTTTCTTTTATCACTCACTATGTAACCACTCCTTTTTATTTACTATAAATCTATCCCCTCTTCTTCGTTTTCTAAAACTTAAATTAATTATTTATTTATAATTATTATTAAAAGGGAATTTGTATTTATTATAAATCAACTAGAAAATGGATTCAACTTTAAACACTTAGACTCTATGTAAATATTTCTACAATATCTAGTTATTCAATTCCTACTACACTACTATACATTTCATTTAGCTATTATATAGTAATACATTAAGAATAACTTATTATTCTATCACCAGGACGTTAACTACTAACTTATAAAAGCCCGTCTATCAATCAAGGCTTTCTTATAAAAACAATTGAAAATAGGATCAAATAGTGAAGTATTAGCCGACCTCAATCTTTCACACAATGAGGCTTTTATGGAGTATCATCACTCAGACGTAATAATATTATTAGAATGCTTCTATGCCCAAAATTCCTTCCTCTCCACCTAAAGTACCATCTTCTGTAATATATTCACTTTTATTGTTGATTTACTATATGTTCATCCTATATAATAAATCTTTGAATAACATTTACACTCTCTTAACATTTTTAACTATAATAAAATATTCATATAAAACCTTCCTTTATTCAAATAATCTATAAAACTTATGAAACATCGGTCTAATAAGACTTTTTGATTAGATTACGAGTTTTTCTAACCAAACTATGATACTGTTTTCGAATAATATGTTTGTTAAGTTTTCAATAAGGGAAATAAATGATAGGTGAATATTTCATTAAGAAATTGTTAATAAAAAACTGATATCATATGAACATTGAGTTCCATCTAGAGGAGGACAAAATGAATACTAAATTAAAGAAGTTGTTCCAAAATGGGTTATTTTTCTTTATTGTAGCTACGATTCTATTATGGACAAAATCCTATTTAGCTTTTAAATTCTCATTTTCATTAAATATAGAAAATACATTCCAAGAGATCATTCTATTCATTACACCATTGGGATCGATTCTTTTCTTCTTAGCGTTAAGTTTTCTATTCTCTAAGAAAAAACGCATGAAAGCCTTTTTGACGCTCTACTTTATCATGTCGTTCGTCTTATATGCCAATGTGGTGTATTTCCGATTCTTTAATGACTTCATCACAATCCCAGTTCTCATGCAATACAAGAACTTTGGGCAATTAGGTGGTAGTGCCTCAGAATTAATGGGAGCTATGGATCTACTATTATGGGCAGACTTTGTGGTGTTGTTAGTATGGGCAATTGTGAAACGTAGTGAATTAACGTTATCTATCCGTAAACGTTCCATTGGTTTAATATTTGCTGCTGCTATTATGGCTTTAGCTGTTAACCTTGGAATGGCTGAGAGCGAGCGCCCACAACTATTAACAAGAACTTTTGACCGTGCAATGTTTGTTAAATTAATGGGAGTGTACAACTTCCACCTTTATGACACTGTCATGACTGCGAATACACAAAAGCACAGGGTATTTGCAGAAAGTAGTGAATTATCCGAAGTTCGAAATTATCTACACACTCAAAAAGGTGACCCTGGTAAATACTTCGGTGAAGCAGAAGGCAAGAACGTTGTAATGATTTCAATGGAATCCTTACAAAACTTTGTGATTAACTACAGAGTAAATGGAGAAGAAGTTACACCTTTCTTAAATGACCTAATTGAAGATAAAAACTCTCTATACTTTAGTAATTTCTATCACAACACTGGACAAGGCAAAACATCAGACTCTGAGTTTATTATTGATAACTCTCTATATGGCTTACCAAGAGGAGCCGTTTTTACAACAAATTCTGGTAACGAATTAAATGCAACACCAGAAATTCTTAAAGAAGAAGGCTACACATCAGCAGTATTCCATGGTAATAATGATAGTTTCTGGAATCGTGATGTTATGTATGAAACATTAGGGTATGACAAATTCTTTTCTAAAGCACAGTACGATGTAACAGAAGACATTTCTGTTAACTATGGACTTAAGGATATACCATTCTTTGAGCAATCCATTCCAAAAGTAAAAAGCTTAGAAGAGCCCTACTATACAAGATTTATTACACTAACTCACCACTATCCGTTCACACTAAATAAAGAAGCAGATAAAATGATTGAACAGACAAACACAGGTGACGGTACGGTGGACCGATATTTCCAAACAGCTCGTTATATGGATGAATCACTTAAGAAATTCTTCCAAAGCATGAAAGATGCAGGGGAATATAAAGATACAGTCTTCGTCTTTTATGGTGACCACTATGGTATTTCAGAAAACCATAACAGAGCAATGAGCGAAATAATGCATGAAGAAATTCGTCCATTTGAGCATACTCAATTGCAACGGGTTCCATTGATTATTCACTCACCTGGTTTAGAAGGCAAGAAGATGGATACGATTGGAAGCCAAATTGATCTAAAGCCTACAATTTTACATCTTCTAGGTAAAGAAACAAAAGATGATATACAATTTGGTACTGACCTATTAGCTGAAAATCGCGAAAATATAGCTATTCTTCGTGATGGCAGTGCGATTTCTGAGGAATATCTTTATGCTGGTGAAGATGATGTTTGCTATGACAAAGCAACACAATGGAAAGTTGATAATTCTAAATGTGAAGACATCCAAAATAAAGCACAAACAGAACTAAATCTCTCTGATAAAGTTGTTTATGGTGATTTACTTCGTTTCAAGGATGAAGAAGAGGAACTAGATAGTACGCCTGTCGATAAAAAACAAGAAAAAGAATAAGAGAGCAAAAGGCCGAATAAATTTATATTTATTCGGCCTTTATTTAGTGAATAATCTTTAATGTCTTTTGTTAGAAAGCAATTTTTCAAACCGCTGCATTAGTAGTTGCATCCCCTATCTCCCAATAGGCACATACCCCGTTTTTTCTATCAATGTTTGCCCTTCCTCTGATAAAATCCACTCTTTAAACGCAGCAATTTGAGGGTTCTCTGTACCATTCGTAATAGCATAAAACTCGCCAGTTAAAGGATATGATTCACTTTGAATGGAGTCCACATCAGGTGTAACATCATTCACTTTTAGTAACTTAATTCCATGTTGCTTTACCATTTTCGTTGCAAAATAACGGTACGAAAATCCAATAGCATTTCGGTGATTACGGTAATTAGAAGCTTTTTTAATCACACCTCCCATACCAGTCACTCGTTGATCTGAAGGTGGTTCCATTATAGGTACATTTCCCATCATATTTTGAAGACCTGTTTGACTCCCACTTCCTTCAGGTCTTTGGAATGCAATGATTTCTTGATCCTTTCCTCCAACCTTTTTCCAATTGGTAATTTCACCAGAATAAATACCCTGAAGTTCTTCAATGGTTAACGTATCCACAGGATTACTAGTATGTACGAAAAACACGAATCCCTCTTTGCCAATAGGCGTTAATTCCCGCTCATCTCCAAGCTTCCTCTTTTGTGCACTGGAAGGTCCTGCAGCGAAAATCATATCAACATCTTGGCTAGCAAGCTTATCATAAGCATCATTTGTTTTTGATACAATTACTTTACTCTCCAGAGGATTATCATGAGGATAATACCCTTCTGGATAAAGGGCACGTGTGAAGGCAGAATAAACAGGGTATAATGCTGTAGCTCCATCTAATGCAGGCAGAGGTTCTTTTAATTGAAAGCTCGAATTTCCGTCTAAACGGGCTACCTTCGTATTTTCCTCGAATGGCTCATACTGCGTTAAATCTACTTCCGCATTCTCAATCTCTATACTATTCATATAAGTTTCATACCCACCATAAATCACTAATGGGATAGCGTATATTAATATAGGAATCAAATTTGCTAACTTTCTAGACAAATTCTTGAGAACTCCTAAAATCATTACATTCACTACAATCAAAGTAGCTACTACTAGAATCCCAACATATACATATCCATTTTTTGTAGATAAGATCATTGAAATGGCTATGATAAAATAACCAATAACCCCAAAGGTAGCTGTAAAAGCAATAGCTCCTATTATACGAAGCCACATTGTTCTATTCTCCTATTCGGTTGTTTGTAAATATTCCTTGTAATACTCTATGATTCTTTAATTTCAGATATTAGTTTATTCCCTTACAAGGTTAGCTTTTCTGGTAAATAGATTTGGATATTCTATTACAAAACCATCTTCATCGACTGAAATTGTAGTCTTATAGTCTTGGCAAGTATAACGGAATGTCCGTTGATTGTTGTCTCTTCCTATATATGTATAGGTTTGTTTTAGTTTTTTTAAATCAAATGATGGGATGTCGATGTATAACATTTGAAATGTTTTTGTCTCCCCTTCCCTCCAGGTACATCGTTTGATAGGTAGAGTATTCGATAAAGGGGTCACAGATAAATCTACATCAATCGTTCCATCCATATCCTTTACTCTATTTCCATTTAAGCACCATTTTCCTTTATTATTAGTTTGTAGATTTAACTCTTTATATGCTTCGTTTAATTGAATCCTCACACCTTTGGTTATCCAATGTTGATCAACTTCAATCTCATAGTTTACTTGATAGGGTTGGCCTTTTTCGACAAACAAGACCGTTCCTTTAGCTATTATAGATTCGTCATCCTCTATAATATGTACATACTCACACCCTGCTGTTTCTTTATTTTGCCAAATAATTCTCTGACTCATTTTATTCTCCTCCATTGGTTATCTTAAATAAAAGGCCATCTAATTCCTTGTTTTTGCTGAAAAGATTCATATGATTGTTCCTCGTTCCTTGTGAACAGCTAAATCCGATTGATTGTCTTCCCTTTCATCACAGTTTTCAATAAGCATAACACTATTTAGATGAACATCTCCTGAAATTTTTTGAGCATTTATCATTATCTAGCCTTTTTAATGAAAAAATCCTGCCACATTCTAAAAGTGACAGGATTGTTCTGTAAATCTTTTATGTTATTGATTAAGTAAACTCTTTAATCGATATAAAACAGCAGCACCTTGATCACGTTTTGCAATATCTTTAGGTGCAAAGTGGCCATTGCTGTAGCCATTGTATAAGCCGAGTGCATGACCTTTTAACACCTCATCATGGGCCCATACAAACGTGCCTCCATCTTTAAAGGTATCCTCAACAGAAACATTCACTTCTTGGTCAGAAACAACATCATAACCTCGCATTAATAAAACAGCCATTTGTACTCGGTTAAGCTCTTGATCTGGTGCAAAGATTCCTTCTTTAACACCTTTTGTCACTCCATGCTCATACGCCAGCGCGAAAGCAGGGTCTTCCACATCTTCAAAAGGATCTTCTAGCGTATCTTTTGTAGATTTAAGGTCTAAAACACGTACTAACATTCTTACAAATTCTCCACGAGTTAGAGCTGCATCCTTTTTGAATTCGTCTTGGTACACTCCTTCAAATACACCATCTTGTGCTAGGTCATGAATCATTTCATACGCCCAATCACCTTCAGACACATCATTAAAACCATTTGAAGCTTGAACGGTAGAAATTCTACCTTCTGCTTTATATTCAATTGGTTGGTCTAGCGATTCAACATAGTTAATTGTAGCTTGTAGATCGTTAGGACCTACTTCTTTATTTTCACCAAGCTCTGCAAGTCGATATTCTTCATTCCCATACATATAATTATTTACTACAACAGAATATGTTTTGTCAGCATCAATTGAAGTCCCATTTGGTAGTGTAATATCAACTACTTTGTTTGTTTCATCGTTCCAAGTGTAATGAAAACCAGCTACACTAACATCTGGACCGTGTTGTTCGCTGATTTGCGCATTTAGTATATTTTCTAAATCAGAACCGGTCACATCTACTTTATTCAGTATATTACCAAATGGTTGAACATCGAATAAATCTCCCCAAGTTACTTCTCCTTTTGGAAGACTATCACGGATACCTCCACCATTCATAAGTGCAAAGTCAGCATCCATCTCAGCTTTCATACCATCAGCAATTAAATTACCTAATGCATTATCACCAATTTCTCCAGCCTCAGCATACCCACCTTCAATTCCATAGGCGGTTTCACCAATAACTTCTTGTTTAATAGGAGCAACTTTCTCTTCATACCTATTCAAAATAGCAGCTACTTCCGCATCAGGCTCTACTTTCTCCTGAAAAGAGGTAACAACTTCGGCTTTTTTATTTACAATATCTCCTGTTTCAGGGTCAATCTCTATATCTACATCAGCAAAAGCCGTACCATAAGAGTAGGCTTGTACAATAAGCTTACCATCAACCATACCATTGTTGTAAGTGTGATTATGAGCCGCCATGATAATGTCTACTTCATCATCTATTTCGTTGGCAATGTTTGCAACATCACCAGTAATCTTATCCTCATTTTGTTCTGCAGGGTTATGAGCTAACACAACAATCGCTTTAACACCTTGTTCTTTTAACTCTGGTACATACTTATTAATAGCTGTTGCCTCATCAGTGAATTCTACATTCTCATTGCCTTCACTAATAATCATATTAGGTGTTTCTGTTGTAACAACTCCGATAAACCCAATTTTTTCACCAGCAACTTCTTCAATCCTATATGGATCAATGACAAGATCTTTAGAGTCCTTATACTGTACATTGGCTGCTATCATAGGGAAATCAATACCATCATAATCAGGGGTCCCGTCTGGATGATCACCACCATTAATCATGCGAAGCATTTCTTCCACACCTTCATCAAATTCATGATTTCCTAGTGTTCCTACATCAAAGCCCATCTCTTCCATAATTTCAACCGTTGGCTCATCTTGAAAATATGAAGAAACAATCGGGCTTCCCCCTACCATATCGCCGCTATGTACTAGTAAACTATTAGGATTTTCTTGTTCACGTTGCTCTAAATAGGTTGCTAGATAAGGTACACCTCCAGCTGGATCATTCTCTCCATCACCATCATAATCAGCAAAAGAATCCTTATGGTCAATTTTTCCATGGAGATCATTAACTAATAATAGCTGTGCTGAAACCGTTTCTTTTTCATCTTCTGCAGCTACAGCAACTTTTGTAGGTAGCGCTAGTGCAGAAACAGCCAGTACACCAGATAATGCTAGATTTGCCGTCACTCGTAATAATTTTGTTTCCATACTCCTCATCTTCCCCTTCCAAATTTGAAATTATTAACACATATATAATGATATCACATAATTTTCTAATAAATTGTAAAAACAATACATATTTTTAGCTTATTTGTAATAACATAGTGAAAATTCTGTAAATATCAAGGGGATTATTCCAAAAACACACCTCCCTATTCTTTCAAACTAAGAGGTGTGTTAAAGTAAGAAGGAAAACTTGAATGATGATGGAGGAAACGAAATGAAGTCTATCAGTCTATTATTACTCCGTTTTGCTGGAATTTTCGGTATGATAGGAGCGTTTATGGGAGCTCATATGGCGGGCTCACAAGGAGAAGCTTATGCACTTAGACCTATTCACGCACACGTATTAGTCGTTGGTTGGTTATCGTTATTTGCTTGGTCTGCGTTTTACCAGTTATTTGAAACTAAGTTTGAAAAATTAGCTTATACTCATGCTCTAACAGCTATTCTAGGAACAACTGGACTAACTGCGGGTATGTGGTTATATATGGTAAAACCTTTTGGCGTATCAGAAGGATTTACATTTATCTTTTATATTGGCGGGGGTTCTTTGTTGTTACTTAGCTTCGCTTTATTCCTACTATTAACGTTTCTCGTACAACCAAAACGAGGCTAGTAATATACCAAACGAGCACATATTCCCATGTGCTCGTTTTTTTCATATACTCTTATTTTTTCACAAAAGAGGTGAGAATAGTCTTGCAAACGCCTCTTTAAATTTAGCAGAATTTTTACGTTTTGAAAATGTATCAAGCATTACTTGCTGTGACTTTTCGAGATCCGAGTGGTAATTTCGAGTTAAATCTTGTACTGGTGTACCATCATATAAAATAATATTCACCTCAAAGTTAAGATAGAAACTTCTTACGTCCATATTTGCTGTACCGACAGAAGCTGTTTCATCATCAATAATCATAATCTTATGATGCATGAAATCTTTCTCGTACAAATAAATATTAATGCCATCCTCCAATAATTCAGGGAAATAAGAGTGGCCTGCATAATAAGCGAGCCAACTATCAGATTGCTTTGGTATAAGAAGAGTGACTTCCACTCCTCTTTGGGCAGCTATCCGTAACGCAGTATGAATTTCTCTTGAAGGGATGAAATATGGAGTAGCAATTTTGACAGAGTGTTCTGCACTATTCACGAGAGTAGTGTACACATCCCTCATGATTTGATGTTCATTATGAGGCCCGCTAGGTACTACTTGCAACATCGTATTAGACTCTTTCGGATTAACGACTGGCTGATTGCTGTATTGATCAACTAAATATTCGTTAGCAATGTACCACCAATCCACTAAGAAGATGAGATGTAGATCTTTTATAGCCTTTCCCTGAATAATTGTATGTGTATCCCGCCAATCTGGGTGATCCTGAGAAATCCCTCTATATTCGTCTCCTATGTTCATCCCACCTACAAATGCCATTTCATTATCAATCACGATAATTTTTCTATGGTTACGAAAATTAAACGTTTGAGTTAACAGACCAGAAGCAAGTGGTAAAAACTCATGCACTTCCACACCAGCCTGGCGCATTCTTTTTATATCGCGTTTCTTTAACTTTATACTCCCCGCTGAGTCGTATAAAAGCCTTACTTTCACACCTTCTTGAGCTTTGTTAATTAAGATTGTTATAATATCTTCGCCAGTTTCATCTGAATTGAATAAGTAGTATTCCATATGGATGAAAGACGTAGCCTGTTTCAACTTTTCCATAATCTTTGGGAAAGCTTCATAACCATTCGTCAAAATATTTACTTGATTTTCAGTTCGCAACGGGGTTTCAGCATAGGATTGAATGATATTGTAGACCCTTTTTTGCTGTGGTTTTAATGGGAGATGATCATAATCCTCTGGTTCCTGCTCCTGAAAAACCTTATTTGCCTTCTTTCTTTTATTTTGAAATAAAAGTCCCTGTCGAGAGAGTTGACCGGAATAAATGTAAAAGAAATACCCAATGATTGGGACGAAGCAAATCAAGAAAATCCACAACATCGTATCGGTTGATGACCTTCTCTCAAGAATAATGGAAAAAGAAATGACTACAACCAACACAAAATAAACCACAATAAATAGTATTTGAAAGATAATACTAACCGGGATTAACATGATACCTATGAAGGCGGATCCTAATAGTAAAAGTATGAGCAGCTGGATTGATGGCCTCATATTGTTTCTCCTTTTTTCGGGTTTGCTTGCGTGTTTCTTTTCCCATAGTTTGTGATATTCAAACAACCTCTTCTTTCTGAATAAGAATCATCAGAAAGAATACTCTTTCTTTATAAACCATGGTCATACATCACTTATGTATTTCTCCTATGGAAAACAAAAATCCTGACTATGAAAATGGGTCAGGATTTTTTATCTATGCTATTGATTAACAACATCAATACATATTTACCTTTATGATTTCTGTTCACTAGCTAATTCATGTTTCGAAAGGTCTATTAACTTATCACTGATATTAAGTAGACTTTCAATCTTAGGTTTCGGTAAAGCTATAAAGCCAATGGCTTCTAAGCTTCTTTTCAACTCTTCTGGAAGCTTAGCATAATAAGCATGAAATTCTTCATCTTGAGAGGTTTTCAACAGAAGTAAAAATGCTTCACTATAGGATTGCCATAATAAATTGAACAATTCTCCCTCTTGTAATAATCGCTCTTGTTTATGTTTACCTATTTCATCCTGCAAGTTAGAAAGTCCAGGCAAATGAGAGAAACCAATTTCCCGTAAATAAAGACGTAAATGAGTCATGGTTTTCGATACTTCAGAAATATCGACTTTTTCAATCGGTTTGATTGGAACAGAGTCTATTAATTCATCAAAAAGTGGAAGCTCCATAATGTTTGGTATCATACTATCGATGGAAACTCTATCGTGATGCAAAAATTGATACATTAAAGCTGCTTCAGCCCATGCTCCCATAGCAGCATGAGTAGCAGCAAAATAATTTTCTCTTCTAAGTTGATCTATGGCGTACTCTTTTCTTCCCTGTACAATTCTCTCTACATCTTGAATGACATCACGTTGTCCTTGAACAGAAGAGAAATAGGACTGTGCCCATCCTTGTAGCTTACTTAATTCAGCATTTGTATCCTTCAAAATAACTGACTCATTTAAATAACGAAAATGCCATGGGTTATAAGAGAAGAGTTCTTTATTTGGAAACTCCAATATAGATTTTACATGCAATTGAACAATTTCCCCATCATAAGAGATATCCTGTTCACCTAAGTATTGTTCACGCCCAGTAAAACAAATCAAATCAATATCACTAAATTCATCAGCTTCTTCTCTTGCTACCGAACCGATTAAACATACATACGTACAAAAGGTAAGATTCTCGTCAACAAATGCTTTAGCCTTTTCCATTAATTCAAGGTTACGAGGAAGCATGTATTCATCCCCCACTTTCTTATATTTAATAATGTTCTCATTCTTTTCTATACATTCTTTCTAATTCGATCAATGTAGCGATGTTCCCTCTTTTTTCGACAATTTGCTATACACCCTATCTAATACCAAACAATATTGGTTATAATATGTCTCAGTGTTGCAAAATGGTTTTCTTTTTAATCATTTTTCATTATTCTTTATTATAGGTTTATTCCTAGTATCCAATATACTAATTTCTATACCCTAAATCATTCGTATTTAAAAGTAGGTTTTAGTAAAAAAGGAGAAATCATATGAGTAACATTTCACAAATGTATGAGCATTATTTGGGTAATCGAAATAAAAAAATTCAATTTGCCCTTTATCTGTTCGGGATTGTTATCTCGAGTTTAGGTTTGGCTCTTCTTTTTAAATCTGGAGTGGGAGTAGCACCTGGAGATACAGTGGCTTTCGGATTAGCAGAGATAACTAATATAAAGGTTGGTTACTTCTTAATTGCAGGTTTTGTAACCCTCGTCCTTATTAATGCCAAGATTGCAGGACAACGACCTAAGTTTGAATCCATTATACCTAGCTTATTAAGAGGCCTCACGTTAAACGTATGGCTTTACCAAATACTTGGTGAGTCAAAATTTGAAGTTTGGTGGGCTCAATGGGGAATATTCGGTATTGGAGTTATTTTTTTGGGTTTAGGAATCGGCATGTATTTAAGATCTCCATTCCCACATATACCTGTAGATCATTTTATGATGGTTGTAAACGAAAAAACAAACAGCTCCAAACGATTTGTGCGAATTCTGTTTGAAGCTGGTTTGGTTCTAATTGGCTTCCTACTTGGTGGTTGGGATGTCGTTGGAATCGGCACCTTAATTACGGCACTATTTTTAGGACCAATTATTCAATACTTTTATGATATCACTGTTTTTATTGAATATCTTGGAGACAAAGGCAAACAAAAATCTAAAACCGCATTAGAGTGAACGCTTTTTTCGATTAGCGTTCACTTTTTTAATCAGAATCCAAAGTAAAGCAGCAGCCATTAAAATTCCGTTTACAAGAGAAAAAACATCCCCATAATAATCATCATCCCAATACGATATAGGACCTCGAATCACCTTCAAACTGAATGGATAAAAAACGGGTACAGCATCTTCAACGTGAGTGAGTAAATCAATGACAATATGGCCTAACCATCCATATAGAAAGCCTGTCCACCTGTTCAATTTCCATCCTTTGAAAAATACAACCATTCCATAAAAAATCATCCATACAGCAAAAGAATGTCCAGCTTGTCTAAGTACTTCTACTACTGGATGAGCAAATAGTGCATGAGCCATCTCATGCATAAGACCACGCCAATCAACCTCTTCTAATTATTGAGATGAAATAATGTCCCCAAAGAACAAAATGTAAAAGAACATAATATAATAAACAATATCCGGTATTAGACTTCCAATAATAGCATACTTCACAACATCTTTACGCTTTCTCATAGCTACATATGTCCAAAAACCATGGTGTAGTGTATTCATTGAATTAAGCTCCTTATATATACTCTCCACTAATATTAGAAAAGAAAAGAATGGATTGCCATTAAAACACAATCCATTCTCATGATTTTAACACCATCCAAGATCACAATCTTCTACAAATTGTGTCACAGGCTCTCGTTTGGGTTCTATTTTATAGATGCGGCTATTTTCTCGAATATATCCTGCGAATAAAACATATTCCTTGTTCTTATCGGAGTACATAACCTCGCCAATCTTATCGGAATAAAAAAACAACTCAATCCCATCATCACAAATCTTTCCACAAACCTTATCTGTGATATCAATTCTTTCGGTCATGTGAATAACCTCCTCTATTAAAGATTCGCTCTGCCATCTTTAACCGTTGGTATCATACATCATAATATCCCGTTCGATTCATTTCTGTAATATATCTTACAAAGAACATACTGATAACCTATAAATGGCAGCTTACTATATCCTTATAGATTATGCCTACAAAAAAGAACTTGTCACCACTTTATTTACTAAATTTTCTGATTTTTATACTTATTAGTCATTCAACATAAGAGGCATAATCTGGAAGACTTGGATTCGAGATAGTTTGGGGGGAGTGGGATGTTTCCGTAGATTTAGTTAGAATAAAGGTGGCCGTGGAACAACTCGCGTCCTGCCAGCGAGCTGGCGAGCTACCTTCGGGGAAAAACACCCTCAGGGGGTCTTGCCTACCCCTTTCTCCGGCGGGAGTCTCCTTGTTCCATGGCCACCTCCTGCGATGTTGGGAGAAACGGAAACATTGCGAACTTAGAGAGGTTGAGGTATTTGAATATCTTCTGACGGTCCACACCCTAGTAAGTTCTAGTATAACAATTGGTTCATAACAAAAAATTCTGTGGCAAGAAAGCTAATGGACAGTAGTTCGCTGTTTGTAAAAAATAAAGTTTTATTTGTCCTTAAGATCTACCCAGACATACAACATTTGGCCATGGGTCCGATAGCCATTACCAGGTTGGGGTGAAGGGGAACTGCGAGACTCCCGCGGGAGAAAGAGGTTGGTGAGACCCCAGAGGGAGCAAAGCGACTGAGAAGGCTCACCAGCTCGCCCGCAGGAAAGCGAGTTGCTTCACCGTAACCCCCTTCCACTTTTCAAGTATCGGACCCATCACCTCTTAAATATATCTAGAACTCAAGTCTTCAAGATAATAGGGCTATATCAGAATAAATACGCATTCTCTATAAAAAATCCTAGCTCTACTATAAAAGAGCTAGGATTCAGTACTATTCCTGTTTTAACGTCCAGCTAGTGATATCTACATTGACTGTACCTTCACTTCTAACAGCCATATCTTGATTCGTATGGGAAGGAAATATGCGGGCAGAGAATACTTCTTCTCCATCGTTTACAAACACTTCAATGGATGAAGCATCTACAAACAACCTCATGCTTTGTAGTCCAGAAGATAAGTGACAACTTCTAGATTCCTTTTCATCATGAATTAAACTGTTTCGATATAAGCTAAACTCACGATCATGTTGGTTGTAAGAGAGTGTAATGCAATCAAACAATTCTAATTCAAAAGATGTCATTTCCTCTGTATTGTTCAAGCCGATTTCTATCTCAGAAGCACAATCCAATTCAGAAGGCCAAACATACTGTTGATTAGCAAGGTTAATGTTTGCGATTGTAGTGGGTTCTTCCCTCAGTTGTTTCAGCTCTTCAATAGGTGTTTGATATACCTTACTATTACATAATTGAAGCTCTCTAGGCACGGTCATACAATGAATCCATCGATAGTTAATAGTTGGGTGATGCGCCTCTTGATCATCAGGTACTGACATCCACCCAAACATGATTCTTCTCCCATGGTCATCTAATGTCGTTTGAGGAGCATAGAAATCAAAGCCACGATCAATTTCCACAAATGAAGAACCATGAAATCTTGAATGATGGTAATCCATCTGCCCTACCATGTAACCTGATTGATGCGCGTTATTGTAAAGAACCCCATCAGCTTTTACACCTTGAGGTGAAAATAGCAAGACATCTTTATCTTCCAAAGCAAACATGTCAGGGCACTCCCACATATAGCCTAGATTGTCTCCATGAGCTGGTCCTGCAATTTGCCCTTTACATTCCCATTTCTCTAAATCAGGAGATTCGTATAACACCACACAACCTTCTTCTTCAGTCGTTTGAGCGCCAATGACCATATACCAACTTCCTTCATGCTGCCACACTTTCGGGTCGCGGAAATGTGCTGTATATCCTTCTGGTAGCTCAATCACAACGCCTTGTTTTGAGAATTCAATTCCATCCTCAGACGTCGCTAAACATTGGTAAGTTTCCCGATTATTTTGTTCATCTTTTACATTTCCAGTGTAGAATAACTTCATTTTTCCATTATGAGCTACAGCGCTGCCTGAATAACAACCATTTTTATCATACCAATTACTAGGAGCTAAGGCGATTGGCTCAAGGCTCCAATTCACTAAATCAGTCGAGGAATAGTGCCCCCAGTACTTAGCCCCATGCGTCGTATCAAAGGGCATCCACTGAAAGAACAAGTGATAGGTGCCTTTCCACTGGATGAATCCATTTGGATCATTTAAAAGGCCCACAGGAGGCACAACATGATAGTGTTGTCGGTGTGGATCCCTTTCAACTATATCCTTGTGTAGTTCTATTTCCTGATAGGCTTTATAACGTAATTCTTCATCTCTATTCATCCTGAATCCTACCCCTCCATCTTGATTTGGTTCCACGAAAATATGGTGAGCTTTCTACGAAATTAACTGCACTCTGAAAGTGGAACAGTAAAGAAGACCCTGTGAGCCAAGGCCTTCCTCAAATGTTTTACTAATTTTTATTTTTTACTATCATTCAGCATATCATCTGAGAAACCGAACATGTAAGTTAATACAAAGGCTACTCCAATACCTACAACGTTTACTAGAATATATCCAAGTAGTTGACCATTTAAATATAGAAGCATACCTGGAAGGACGGTGATAGCCATTCCCGTAGCTTTTAAGCCAAGCATTGATGCTAGGAAACCACCTGCACCACCACCAATCAGTCCCATAACGAATGGCCTAAAGTAGCGTAACGTAACACCAAAAATAGCTGGTTCTGTGATTCCTAGGAACGCAGATACCGCAGAAGGGAAGGATAATGCTTTTAACTGTTTGGATTTTGTCTTCACACCTACTGCAAGTGCTGCACCACCTTGAGCAGCGATTGCTGCTGTGATAATTGGGTTAAATGGATTGTACCCTAAGTTATTCAATAATTGAATCTCTAGGAAGTTAAAGATGTGGTGGACACCCGTAATAACGATTATTTGGTTAAAGAAACCAATTATCAGTCCACTAAGTCCAAATGGTAGTTCTAACAAGAATTTCGTTCCTGCGAAAATATATTCCTCTAACTGGTGGAATACCGGACCAATGACTAGTAGACCAAGTGCTATCATGACAAGAAGAACTAGAAACGGCGTTACAATTAAATCAAGTGATTCCGGTACATATTTTCGGACTCGTTTTTCAAACTTAGCCCCAATGATACCCATAAAGAATGCTGGCAATACTGAACTTTGATAACCTACTACCGGAATAAAACCAAAGAATTTAAGAGGTTCTGCATCTCCACTTGCTACGTCCCAGGCGTTCGGCAAGGCCGGTGATACTAGCATCAAACCGAGGACTATACCGAGGACTGGATTACCTCCAAACACCCTGAAGGTAGACCACGCAATAAGAGCAGGTAAAAAGATAAAGGCTGTATCTGTTAATACTTGCGTAAATAGAACAAAGTTTTCTGGTACACTATCTGGGGTCAATCCAAATAAGGCTAATATCTCTTCTTGTAAAATAAGTCCACGAAGACCCATGAATAAACCAGTTGCAACAATGGCTGGGATAATCGGTACGAACACATCACCAAATGTACGGATAGCTCGTTGAAAAGCATTTCCTTGTTTACCTGCTTCTTCTTTCATCTCTGATTTAGATGATCCTTCTACCCCTAGCTTTGTTACTTCTTCATAAATACGATTTACAGTACCTGTACCAAAAATAACCTGGTACTGTCCTGAGTTATAAAAGGCACCTTTTACTTTTTCAATTTTCTCGACTTCTTCTACATCTACTTTTTCATGGTCATGAACCATAATTCGCAGACGAGTAGCACAGTGAGCAACCGATTGAATGTTTTCTTCTCCGCCAATCGCGTCAATGACCTGCTTCGCAATTTCTGAATTACTTGCCATTGTTTATTCCTCCCTATTACATATTGATGTAATCGTTCACACATCGTGTGCAGACGTATTTTATAATTGCCATTTCGAATCTACTTTAAAATAAGGAATCGATTACATATTTATTAAATAAAAAATGTAAGCGGTTTTATTTATTTTCTAAAAAAATAAATGTTTTTATGTGAACGATTACATAACTCATTTATTAATTCACACTATACACTATCTCTCGAAATGAGTCTATAGGATAACGTAGATTTTTCGGAAACTTTTTTATTATTTAATTTATCGAGCATTAATTGAGCTGTTAATCGCCCAGCCTCTTTGTTATTGTAATCTATTGTCGTTAAAGAAGGTGTGATATAGGCTGACATGACGGCTGCTCCAATTCCTGAAATTGCCATATCATCAGGTATGCGATACCCTTGTTCCTTTAAATATTCCATAGCACCTATTGCCATCCGATCCGTTACGACAAATGTAGCTGTTGGAGGGTTTCCTTCAGATTTTTTCAGAATCTGTTTCATACTCTCGTATCCAGATTCAATACTAAAGTCGCCTCCTTCATGAATCCATTCGTCTTTCACCTGCAGTCCGTTTTTCTTCAGTGTATCCATATATGCTTGTTTTCTCGTTTGACCTACAGCCGGATCTTCTTCTCCAACACCGATGAACGCAATCTTATCATGACCTCGCTGAATAAATAAATTGGTCATATCACAGGCTGCGTGATAATCATCATATACAACTGATGTTACATTCGGTAACTCTTGACCTAATGAAATGAATGGGACTTTCACGTCTTTAATAACATTTAGTAGCCCTTCGTTCACATTCGTTGCTAGTAAAATAATGCCATCCACCTGACGACTTTGAAGTAAACGAATATATTCTACTTCCTTCCTCTTGTCTAATTCCGTATCTGTTAATAAGATTTGAAAGCCTTCTTTGGAGACAACTTCATTGATTCCTTTTACGACTCTACTTGATGTTTCGGTACTTATTTTAGGAAGAATAATGCCAATAACACCAGAACGCTTTGTACGTAGTGATTGTGCTGAAACACTTGGCATATAACCCGTATCCTCTACAATTTTCATAATACGCTTTCGAACGTCTTCACTTACATATCCATTATTATTTAAAGCGCGTGACACGGTGGTCCGCGAAACATTAGCCATTTTTGCTATATCATTGATTGTTGTCATTCTAGCTCCTCCATCACAAAACACATACACTTTAATCATTTGTTATCTATCATATTTCATTTGTAAATGTTTGTCTAACTGGATTTTATTCTAACATCACGTCACCCTAAATCTACTTCATAAGTCTGATGTAGTACTCCAACTAATTCTCGATACCACTTTCATGCCAATCACCGATTCAATATTTTCCTGCTAACGCTACACTAAATTTAGTTCAATAAAATCAAAAGGAGTTTTACAAATGGAGAAACAATATGTAGCGGTTATTACAGGAGCGTCAAAAGGACTTGGAAAGGCATTAGCATTGTCTTTTGCTAAAGAAGGATACTCATTAGGCTTATGTGCACGCGGAAATGAAGAACTAGATGAAGTAGTTAAGCAAGTTGAGGAGTTAGGCGCTACCGTTGTAGCAAACACAGCGGATGTGACACAGGTAAAAGATGTTGATCGATTCATTTCAGTAGTGGAGGATGCATTTGGTTCCATTGATGTACTGATTAACAACGCATCGACGTTTGGTCCTGGGCCAACTTTACTTGCTGACTACCCAGCTGATCAATTTGAAGAAGTCATTAGAGTTAATACATCAAATCCATTTCTGGTTACGAAACGAGTACTTCCTGGCATGTTAGCAAAAGGAAAAGGTTCTATTATAAATGTGACGTCAGAAGTAGGGAAAACCGGATTAGCTGAATGGGGAGCTTATAGTATATCTAAATTTGGTTTAGAAGGTCTTACAGCCATTTGGGCAGATGAACTTGATGACACAGGTGTTAGGGTCAATATGGTCGACCCAGGTGAAATGAATACAGAAATGCATGAAACAGCCGTCCCAGACTGTGATTATGAATTGGCGTTACCTGATGATGTAGTAGATGTATTTCTCTATTTAGCTTCTGAACAGGCAAAGGATGTGAATGGAGAACGTTATGAAGCCCAATCCTTTACTAGAAAAGGAAGTGAACTGTCATGAATACACTTGCTACCTCATTTCACATTCCAGAGTTCCTTCATGCTGAAGTACCACCTGAGCATAAAGGAATGAGCCGGGACGAAGTTAGGTTAATGGTGTTACAAGAAGATGAAGATAGTGCGTACCACAAACGTTTTGAAGAAATTGATCAATTTCTAGAAGATGGTGATGTTATAGTATTAAATAATAGTAGAACCATTCCCCCAGTTTTGAAAGGGTGCCTAGGGAAACAAAACGTAGAAATCCGTCTGTCTAGAAAAATTTCTACAAATCAATGGGAGGCGTTACTACTAGGAACATTTCGTCAAATCAATGTTCCGATTCAGTTTCCAGAAGGACTAGAAGCTACCATTTCAGGACTTGGTTCAGAGCCACCGCTCGTTACCTTATCTTTTTCAAAGGGTGGGAGTTCACTGCTTGATTATATTTATCGATACGGTGAACCAGTACGGTATGAATACATTCACCATCCATGGCCGTTAGAAACCTATCAAACGGTATATGGAGCTATACCTGGTTCTGTTGAAATGCCTTCTGCTGGTCGTGCATTTACGTGGGATTTACTTTCCAAACTAAAAGCAAAAGGGGTCCAGACCACTTACATTCAACTCCATGCTGGATTAAGCTACTATGAACAAAATCGTTGGCCAAATCCTAAAAATCATCCTGAAGCTTTCAATGTCCCAGAAGAAACTGCAAGGCTTATCACTCAAGCTAAACAGAATAGTAACCGTGTAATTGCTGTCGGAACTACAGTCGTTCGCGCACTTGAATCTGCCGTTAACGAACATGGTGAGGTTAAAGCTATCTCTGGCATTACAAGGCTTTACATCGACCAGAATCATCGCGTTATTACAGTAGATGGACTACTGACGGGATTTCACGAACCAGAAGCAAGTCACTTGCATATGCTGACGGCTTTTTTGCCAGAAAAGAAACTCATGAAAGCTTACGGGGAAGCTCTACACAAAGGCTATCTATGGCACGAATTTGGAGATATGAATTTAATCCTTCCAGCGGGGAATCTTGAATGAATTGGCATCACGGGGGTCTATACGTAAAGGACCTAGTTGCTTCAAAATGCTTTTATGAGCAGATGTTTGAATTTAAGAAGTACACTTCCCTTGCGTATGAGGAGGAGCAAATTGTCATCCTTAAGCATGAAGATATACTACTTGAGTTGATCGAGGATGAGGAACATCACTATTCGAATTCGCCTCATTTTTGCTGGGAAGTGGATGAGTTGGAAGAAACAATATCACGACTCGCTTCGCTATCATTACAACCTGTTGAAGGTCCTTATACCGTTTCGGAAACAGGTTGGTACACAGCTTTTTATCAAGGTTTAGATGGAGAAATGATTGAATTGTTACAGAAAAAATAAACTTTTTGAAGCATGTCCAAAAATAGCAATCATATGAAAGAGCTTGGAAACCCAAGCTCTTTCTATGGGGCGACCTATTCTCCGCCACCTCCACTACCGTCTCCAAAACCACCATCACCATCAAAGAAACTACCACCGCCAGCGCTATGATTATCCCTTTGGTCGTCATAGAAAGCTGGGCCACTAGATGCTTTTTTACCAATACCAATGGCAATCACAATAACAGCGAAAATGATAAATACTATATCCACTTTGAATCACCTCTTACTCTTTTCATACGAACGAGATGACGGATTCATTTCAAATTTTTGGTAAATTAAGTGAATTTATTATCCATCTTACGTTTTAACAATAGATTACATATTGTGTGTCAAACACAATAACAAGCACTAATCTGCCTGTTCCTCTGCTTATTTCTTCTCTACATATGGCCGTACAATCTTTTATATTTTTTCTGCAAACACAATATAAAGAATAGGATTAAAGGAAACACATTCTACCTGATAACCATTGTCTTTTAACCAGTTCAAAAGCAAGGAGCGATCAGCATAATATTCATCATGGATTGCTTCAAGAGCTTCATGGTTCTCATCTTCCTCGTACTTGGCTAGCTTCGCATTTCGATCATACTCATCTTCGAACATGAGGTCAGCTATAGCAATACGTCCATTCTTTCCTATAACACGGTCCATCTCTTTAAGTGCCAATAGTTTTTGTGTATCAGGAATGTGATGAAGAGCATAACTCGTCACAATGAAATCAGCTTGCCCATCCATTAATGGTAGAGCTAAAAAGTGACCATGGCGAACATCTATCTCAGGATGCTTTTCTTTGCAAACTTTTAGCATCTCTTCGGACTGATCTACTCCAATCATCTCAACATCCTTTTCCAAAAATAGAGATGCCAAGTTACCCGTACCTGTACCAATATCTACTCCTATTTCATCTGGCATCGGTGAAATAAACGACTCCACCTTAACTAACGCTTCATGGTAATGCTCATGTACGTTAAAACGATATCCAGTCGTTTTAATGTTTTCATCATAGTCGTGAGCTTGATTATCGAAATTCCATTTATCTTCCCAGTCATTCCGTATTTGTTTTAACTCTTTTAGTTGTTTGGAAAGTTTGAAAAGATCTTCAGCAGCTAGATTATGCTCTTTTTGCTTTTCAAGCATGTCATCAACTGTCGTAATCATATCCTTCATTTGGAGCCACTGTTCATAAAGGGCAGATCGTTGAACGTTTAAATAAGTTTCGATCTCATTCCCATTTTCAAGAGCTTCTTTTATTTGACTAGTTGACATTCCGATCTCACGAAGAGCCAGAATTGCCTGTAACCGCCATAAATGTGTTTCATTGTAATACCGATACTCATTTTCTCCTTTTTCCGGCTGAATGAGCCCCTTTTCTTCGTAAAACCGAATCGTTCTCGGGGTTGTATGTAATTGATTAGCTGCTTCTTTTATTTTCATGTAACTTCCTCCCTTTTCTTATGTCATTATCATAAGGGTTTCCGTGACGTTAAGGTAAAGGAGTTTTCATAAAGAATTATTTTGAAAATGAAAATAAGAACTCCACGTTTGGAATAACACCCGTCGAAATAATTCGTCTAACTCCCCTGTGATGGCTGTATCATTTGGTGTTACTCCTTCTACATATTCTTCAATAAACGTGAGTTGTTCTTCCATATATCGTTGCAAACGTGGCTGCGGTCCAACTTGTTCTTTTTCACTTGCTTCTATTTTCATTTCTTTGATTCGTTCAATATTCAAGCGAAGGTTAGCCGGTAAGTTCAGATCTTCTACCATTCTGGAAAACTGAAGCGGTGGCATACTGTCATATTGCTTCATCCAGATACACGCCAGTAAAGGTCGTAACACATTAAGATAGTGCTTCACTGTAACCGTTTCTTTGTTGGTGATATCTTTGTAATTCCTTTTTGCCATGTGGAAATAATGATACATCACCGGTTTCACTGAAAAAACGTTGGGTTGAAGATCGAATAACTGGGTTGTAAATTCCTCATCTTGTTGATATATAATAGAGGATTGAAGCCACTCGAGCATCGAAGGATTTGATTTGCGAAAAAGCTGCAGTGCTTTCGTTAATTCCCAACCGCTTAAATCAATCTGATTATGTAATGGTTTTTCAATAACGTCCCTTTTTTGATCAATGGATAGATACCATTCTGGATGCGCGATATAGATGAACCGAACATCGTAATCGCTTGATTCTGAGGCTAGACCATAAGCTCGGCTTCCCGCCTCACAAGCATATAGAATACGGATTTGATGTACTCTCTCTAATGTGTGGAGGCTATCCAGTATTTCTTCCTTCATCTTCCACACCTCCTTATCTTTTTTCTTATTGTACCATTCTAAAACACATAAAAAACCCCGCAGTTGTTGCGGGGTTCATGCTACCTTATAGATCATCAAATCCATTGTCCTGGTAATTGACTTTCGTATATTGGCGAGACTTTTGTTCAAAGAAATCGGATTTTCCACTATTCACATCTTCATAAGCGCGGATCCATTTTAGTGGGTTCTTTTTATAATCCTGGAATGGTTTCCCTGCACCAAGTTCCTTGCATCGTTTATTCGCCATAAATTTAATATAGGCATCTAGCTCTGACATCGATAATCCATCAAAATCATCCCCGATGATATAAGATGCCCATTTAATCTCAAGCTCAGCTGCTTTGTGGAATGTGTCGGTAACAAACTGAAGCATCTCTGCTCGGTCAATCTCCGGATGTTCCTCTAATGTTTCTTTAAATATATGGACAAATAGGTTCACATGAAGCTGTTCATCGCGATTGATATAGTTAATCATCGTACTCGTTGATACCATTTTCTGATTGCGTGCCAGGTTATAGAAAAACGCAAAACCAGCATAAAAGAACAACCCTTCTAGTACAACATCATAGACAACAGAACGAAGAAACGATTCTGGTGTCGGCTTTTCAACAAATTCCTTATACCCATTCGCTATAAACTCATTTCGCTCCAGCAACACCTCATCATGCTTCCAATATTCAAAAATCTCATCTTGCTCGTGTTTGGAAACGAGTGAAGATAATACGTACGAGTAGGATTGATTGTGAACGACCTCCTGGAAGGAAAGTACTTGCATAAGAGCTGTTAAGCTAGAATCTGTTAAGTAGTCGGCAATCTTCCCGCTATAATCGGTTTGAATAGAGTCAAGAAATGCTAGTAATCCAATCACTTTTTTGAACGTATCTTGTTCCTTTTCACTTAATTGCGGCCACTGCTTCGCATCATTATTCATATTGATTTCGTTAGGGATCCAAAAGTTCGCTAACATATTTTTATACATTGGATAAGCCCACGAAAAGCGTGCATCATCCCAATTTAATACGTTTGAGCTACGTCCATTAATAATACCCGTTGATTGATTAGGGGCTTTTGTATCATATAAATCTCGTTTTGATAGAAGTGATTCACTCATGATTATTCCTCCTTATTAAGATGAACAACTCTCACAATCTTCCACGTCCTCTGTTGAAGTCGAGCGCATGTAATAGGTCGTTTTCAGTTTGTTTCGCCACGCTTCAAGATGAAGTTGCAGTAACTCTTTTGCCTGCACTGAATTTTTCACATAGATATTAAAGGAAACAGATTGGTCTATATGGCGTTGGCGTGCAGCATTTTGATGAATACTCCATGTTTGATCAATGTCGTAAGCAGATTTGTAATACCAATAGGTTTGTTCATTTAAATCTGGTGCTGTTACAGGGATTTTATAATTTTTCTTTTCTTCAGAGTAAAATTTCTTGAAAACAGGGTCGATACTAGCCGTACTCCCTGCAATAATAGACGTCGATGAGTTCGGTGCTACGGCCATCATGTAACCATTTCGCACACCATGCTGCTGCACCTCTTGCTGTAACGATTGCCAAGAGGATTGAGTATAGCCTCTATCTAAAAAGTATTCGCCTGTGTGCCACTTAGAGCCTTCCATATACGGATAAGCTCCTTTTTCTTTTGCTAACTCTTTACTAGCTTCAATCGTGAGATACGAGATGTTCTCATATAGTTCATCTGCAAAGCTAACAGCCTCCTCCGATTCCCAACGAATTCCTTGTACAGCTAATAAATGATGCCATCCAAATGTACCTAGTCCAATGCCCCGATAGTGGTCATTCGTGATTTCTGCTTGCACAACTGGGATTTGATTTAAGTCGATCACATTATCAAGCATACGAACTTGGATAGGGATAAGGCGTTCAAGGACATCATCTGGTACGGCCTTCCCTAGATTAATACTCGATAGATTACAAACAACAAAGTCTCCAGGATTTTTCACAGTAATGATTTTGCCATCATGGGTATATTGTTCCTCCACCGTCGTTGGGCTTTGATTCTGCGTAATCTCTGTGCACAAATTGGTACAATATACCATGCCTTTATGTGAATTTGGATTTTTACGATTGACTTCATCTCTATAGAACATGAATGGGGTGCCTGTCTCGAGTTGACTAATCATAATCCGTTTCATGATATCGATAGCCGGAACGGCACGCTTCGAGAGGTCTGGATTATCTACACAAGCCTGATACTTTTCTCGAAAACTACCTGAACCTTGTTCTTCATCATAATAATCCTCTAAACTAAAACCCATTACGGTACGAACTTCATGAGGATCAAATAGATACCAATCTTCGCGGTTCTCTACTGCTTCCATAAATAAATCTGGTAGACTAACACCTGTAAAAAGGTCATGCGTACGTTGGCGCTCATCGCCATTATTTAGTTTTGCGTCTAAAAAGGCAAAGATATCCTGATGCCACACATCCAAGTAAACAGCAATCGCACCCTGGCGTTGACCAAGCTGATCGACACTCACAGCAGTATTGTTGAGTTGCTTCATCCATGGAATAACACCGGAACCGACACCTTTATATCCTTTAATATCACTGCCTTTTGAACGAATCTTCCCGAGATAAACCCCAATACCTCCACCACTTTTCGATAGATTGGCAATGTCGGTGTTACTATCAAAGATGCCTTGCAAGCTATCATCTACTGTGTCGATAAAACAGCTTGATAATTGACCATAGCTTTTCCCAGCGTTCGATAAAGTAGGTGTTGCCACTGTCATGTACAGATTACTAATCGCCCAGTAGGCTTCCTCTATTAATTGCATGCGTTTGGAGCTAGGTTCCTTTGCCATCAGTGTCATAGCAATAATCATGAACCGCTCCTGTGGAAGTTCATACAATTCACCATCGTGTCCTTTTGCTAAATATCGATCAGCTAATGTTCGCAGTCCGATGTAGTTAAAAAACTCATCGCGCTCTGGCACTAGCTTTTGGCCCAATGTATGTAGTTCCTCATCTGTATAAAAATCCAGAATAAATGAGCTATACACCCCTTTTGCCTCCAGCATATAAATGAGTTCCTTAAATGACGGGTAGTTGTCTGTTGGTGACAGACCTCGTCGTGTGGCAACATCCTCATATAATTGCTTGGCATAGATACGCGCACAAATATACGTCCAATCAGGCTCTTGCTCGTCCATGCGCTCGAGTCCTTTCAAAATAAGCTCATTATACACATGATCCTTAGAATTCTCGCCCTTGTGATGCAAAGAGTTCATTACTGTTTCAATATACTCCTCTACCTCAAGGTTTGGAAAAATTCTCGATAACCCGAATAAGTCCTCTTTTAATTCAGCAAACCACGTTTCAAATGATTGATTCTCTTTCGTTTTAACTGATGTCATTGTGTTCATCACTATACCTCCTATACAAATAAAAAAACCGCTATTCCTTGAAGGAAAGCGGTTATCACGACAGCATCATTATGAAAAGGATTAGACAAATCCAGTACTCATAAGTATGTCTATCGTTTCACCTTCTTGATCCCCGAAGAATGTTGAAACTACGTACGAGCGAAGGCAGGTCTCCTGACTTGTGTTTACACCTACTTTGAGCCCTTCCCATATCTTCATGCCGATACAGTGGAATATCTCATTTCGTCACACTTACAGTTGCGGGGACAGTTCTGGCTTTTCACCAGATTCCCTATTATGCTCTGATTGAGCACCTTCAACTCGCTAGTTTTAGCATATATAGTTTTATTTTTAAACTACTAATCTATATGTTGTATTCAACATTACAGAATATGAACACAAAATTCAAGCAAAAAATGTGGTAAAGTCTACTTGAATTTTGTAAGAGTGTACGTTCTAAAGAGAAAAATTTTTACTGTCTTACAAGAAAATGCTTATTCCCTCGATTATCCGTCACTTTCCCTCCTGTCTCCGCTCCTTTGCTTCTCTTATCCGTCACTCCGCCTCTTGTATTCGCTGCTTCCCACCCTGAAGCCTCGCCATTTTTATGATTTTTGATTTAACTTTTATCAAACTATTCGTATAATGAAGAGTAAATGTGAGAGGGTGGTGCTTATGATGACAATACTATTCGAAACAGTTCAACCTACTAACCAACACACTTCAACGAGAAAGAAAGGTAGGAACTTCTTATGCTAATCGGAAAAAATGTCGAACTACGTCCAGTCACAAAGCCGGATCTTCAAAATGTGTATCGTTGGAATAACGATGAAGAGATCACAAGGTTAGGTTCTGGATCTGAATTTGCATATCAAATTAACAATCCACTAGAAGCAATCGAAGCACACTATGAACAAAATCTCACACAACTTAATCTTTTATCTCATGGTTATGTATTTTCGGTATATGAGAAAGAATCCTCTCAGCATATCGGCAAGTGCGACTTCCGAGATATTAACTTCATCACACGTTCTGCCACCATCGGCCTAGTTATTGGGGAAAAGGATTACTGGGGGAAAGGCTATGGTATGGATATCATTATGACACTCGCCAAGCACCTTTTCTACGATTTGAACATGGAACGAATTCAGCTTGACACTTGGAGCGGCAACCACCAAGCTCTCCGAGTCTATGAAAAATGTGGTTTTAAATTAGAAGGCAGACTGAGAAGTAATGAATTCATAAATGGAGAATACTACGATACAATTATGATGGGCCTTTTAAGAAGTGAATTCCAGCCGGATTTATACTAATAGATGGGATATCCTACTGAGGGGTATCCCTTTTTTAGATACTAGAGGAATGTGAATCACTAGTGAGACTATATCACAACTTCATGGATGTTAACTGGATATTTATGCTGAATTTAATAAAAAATATATTTAACTATAAAATAATACCTTAGCATGATAATTGGGCGATTTTTCTTGCATAAAATGTAAGAATTGTAATGCGCAATTTAGCTGGGGTGGTATATATCTATCATTATTGTTTGCCTACAGTCCTATTGAGTGTAAAGAATGCAGTACGACACATAAGATAACATTTACTAGTAGGTTTATTACTGTCTTTTTTACCGCTCTTCCTATATTTATCTTCATTGAATTCCTTTCCCCTTTTAATAACACTGCAGTAACACTTTTCACAGGTTTCATCATATGTATAATTGGTTTTTTAGTTCTCCCTTCACTTGTTACTTATAGAGAGTCTGCTTAAGTGTGATAAGATATTAAAAAAACGCTTGGACAACCTAATCTCCAAACGTTCTTCTAAACCAAATGTTATGTAGTTTGTTCATCAGCTCGCTATTACGAGTTCCAAAATACGAACAAACTACCTATAATGAGAGCTACCTTTCTATTCCTCTTCTTTCTTCTTCCATGCACTATAACTTTGCATGGTAATGCCTTTAAATCCTTCTGCTTGGTCTTCCATAAAGTAACGGCGAACAAGGGACACTTGTTTTTGAATCTCTGCATTGGAATGATTCGCAAACGATACATAGTCAATTTCATACGGGTTTAGCTCCACCCCTACTTCAACTTTTGGCGAATTAGCATAAAGTACTTCACTGTTCGCAAGTGAGGTAATGCTATTCGATCCTAAAGCTGTATCTCGATACGCCATGATGGATACATAGTCTTGAATATCTACCATATCCTTAAAGAAGTTCTCTTTCACGTCCGTTACTTTTTTGTTATCTGTCCAAAATGGCAAAGCACTACCTACGATAAACCCAGCATCTTTTGCATGAGTAATGTATCTCTCAGCAGATGACCACCATTGGGTTAAAACATTGGCTCGATCCTTATCCCATTGATCAAGCGTGTATGGTTCGACGTCGAAATGAATACCAACAAACTGCTCATCCTTTTCCACATTAGCGTTATACCCTTTAACCATATCCACCCGTTTCACAGCATGTTTTGTATAGGCTTCTAATCCCCACTTAGGACTTCCCATTAAGGCATGGACCTTCATATTATTGGCCGTGGCTTGCTTAATGAAATAAGCATAAACGGATTCTTCAAGTGCTGGCTTATAGTGTAGGTAAATGTGATCAACTTGATGATCAAATAGGAACTCGATGGTTTCATCCGGATTTTCCGTTATCGGAGAACGTTCCCAAAGCCAAACATTCTTTTGTGTGTGGTACTCATTCAAAGCATCTTGTAAGGCTTGAACATAGGTATAGTATGTTTCTGTTTCAAAGGAATAGCCATCCTTTATAGATTCCATGCTCCCGCCCTGAACGAAGGCTTCACTTTGTGATTTCGTCATACGTAATTCTACATTTGAATCCGTAGAAGTTTCTGTTACAGAATCAGCATTTTGTTTTACAGTAAACCCGTGTAACTGTAGATTTTTTTCGATAAGTGCTTTTAACTTAGTATTTGCACCACTGATTATCGTTTCGGCTTCATTCCCAGAATCAATTTGTAACGAGAGATTCGTTTTTGTATTCTCCTTGCTTGAAGGTTGTGATAGTTCTGTAACTAATGTAGGTGTTTCGTAGTACACATAGGGGGTTGGGTCTTGTTGCACAGTATAATAGTTGTATAGACCCCCTGAGATATCCTTAGACATCATGGATGTAAAGGACAGAAACGCTTCTTCTTTTGTCCCATCTACGGTTGTTGATGATTGATTATTTACAAGGGAAAATTCATGGCATTCCACCATGCACGATGCAAATGTCTCAGGTTGTGCTTGTGATACTGTTGGACTAAATATAGTAAATTGAATGCAAAAGCTTACTATGATAATTAATAGAAATAATACTTTGTTCTTATCTTGACCCCTCATCTTTTCCTCTCCCTTATTTTCGAACTATTCTTTTCGACTCACACCTATGATTATCGAACCATACCTATAAATTGTTAAGTATTTTTTTACATTTTTATTATATTTTTTTAATCTATTTTACCCATACCTTGGTACCAAACGTCATAACAGACTATATAACTAGGTTAAAGTACCTCCTATAAAATCTCATAAACAAAAGGTCTTCCCCCGTCTAGAGTCGAATAATTATAGTCGGGAGTACAACTGAATCAAATAAAGGAGAGATAAGATGAACATCACCTTACAACGAATGTCACAAGAAATTTTTGAAGACTATTATGAACAATCAATAGAAGAATATGCTGATGAGCATGTCCAGGCCGGGAATTGGACAGAGGAAGAGGCACTTCCAAATGCCAAGGAACAATTTAAACAATTACTACCAGATGGACTAAGTACACTCCAACATGTATTCTTTTCCATTCAAAATGAAAAGCAGGAATCCATAGGAGTACTTTGGATCAAAATAGAAGATAAGAAGGATGAGAGACGTGCCTTCATTTACGATATAAAACTTCATGAAGATCAACGGGACAAGGGATATGGAAGAGCAACCATGAATGCACTTGAGGAATATGCAGGACAAACAGGGATTAAGCAAATTGGACTACATGTGTTTGCTCACAATAAAAGGGCTTTAGCACTCTATGAAAAAATCGGCTATGAAGTGACGGATCTTGTTATGAAAAAACGTTTATAATAATTTATCTGAAGAAAAGCGTAAGCGCCCGTTTAGTAACGTATGGGCTAGACTGAGCCGTAGGGGATAAAGGAAACACGAAAACATGCGTGATTCGATGTTGACTTATCATACAGAGGTGAGGGAAGCACACTAGGCGCTGGAGCTAGACATCTGCGGGCCAAAATTTTATACTTTCTTTCCTATTAAAAAAGGCGAGAAAACTCCCTCTTCAAGCGTGTGAAGGACATAGCCCAACATTAAGGGGGGGGAGATGAATCGCCTTCGTTCTTAGGAATCCCCCACTTCAACGAAAACGGTTTTCTTTCGTAAGTGGTGGGAGTGTTCATATTAAAAAGCTTGAAGTCGTTTACAACCCAAGCTTTTTATGTTCCCTGTTATTTTACTAGATTTCAAATTTAGTTAGATTTTTTGTCACTAAACCAACGAAACCAAATACGATTTGGATTGAACTAAAGAACATAAATTGCACTGTCGCTAGGTACAACTCTTTCACCAAAATAATCTGTGTCACCGTACTTAAAAGGAATATCATTCCCATAGTCAGGGTTAAAATGAATAATTTCTTCTCTTTTTTAATAAACCCATAAATGGAAACTCTGGCATTTCCAATTCCAAAAATTATGATTGCAAATAAAGCTAAACTCGCCCAATTATTAAACAGCATAATACCGTTCCATCCAGGCGGAAACGTAGCAAAAATTCCATTCCCTAAAAGCATCGATATTCCTATATAAAACGCGCCTAACGTCAGCAACAAATCATACATACTCGAACTAATTCGTAGTGATTTATTTAACAAACTAGCCCCTCCCTCTATTGCTTTTATTAATAAACTAAAAAAATTGACCGCTTCACAAGCCTTAATGTTTTAACATAAATTTACAATAAAGTGTCTTGAAAAAAGCATACCAATTAGACATGAAAATTAGTATGCTAGTTCCAATGCGACTATTTTTATGCAAAAAACTATTCTTGCAAAGCATGCTTTAAATCAGAAATATTCTTTTTACTAACAATACCTGAATAGATAAACGTAATGACTGGCATAAGAAGTAGGAATACTGCAAAAGGAGCGTAGGTAAGCACAGGCACTCCGATTATTGTGCTACACAGAATAGCTAATAGGCTCCAAGGGACTAAGCCAGCAAACACAACGGTAGAATCAGCTAAAATGCGTGATAAATGGGTTTGGGAGAAGTTCTTTTTCCAATATGGCATAAGGGTTCTACCCGTTAATATAATGGGAAACGACTGGTTAGGTGAAATCAAGGAAGCACCTGCAGCAACCGCAATTGATTGAGCTGTATTTTTTTGCAGCGAACGGTTATCTGTAAATATCCTTTCGATATAAGGTTGGATAATCTCCGTATCCTCCATGATTTGGCAATAGGCTCCTACAACAAGAATGAACAGGACAAACGGGAGCATATCCCTCACCCCACTCAGAGCATTTACTCCAAAATAAAGACCTTCTAACCATTCCATAGGCCCGACACCTCTTGCTAGGAGAATTACGATAGCAATCCCTATTCCTAACGAAAAGGAAAGCTTCATCTCCTGACCTAAGAGAATCATTATTAACAGAATAAATGGCGGAAGTAACGAAACACCTATGCTCCCATAATCTAACTGTGAAAATGGTGTAACTTCATTCAATGTGAGTTGCTCTTTCGATATGACTAAATCCATCGTTAGAAAGATAATAATGGATAAAATGACACCCCAGCCTAATGTTGGTGCTATTGATCTAAAGTGTGACTTTGTGTCTATCTCCACAGACATCCGCAGAAGCTGGAATGAGCTTGATATAGGGGAGGAGCGATCTCCAACAAAGCCACCTGACACTAACGCACCAGCTACGACTGGAACAGGCAAACCAATTTGATTTGCTGCAGCCATCAGTGGTACACCGACAATACTCAAACTAGCAATCGATGATCCTACTACCATCGACATCATCGCAACAATAAGAAATGCAAACGTAAAAAAGTAAGAAGGTGATATAAAAGATAGGAATAGCTCATTAAGGTCATGAATGGTGCCAGAATAATACCATGTTGGAAGTATGACGCCAATGAAAAACAATAACCAAGCTACATCCTTGTTCCGCTTCACACCTATCCATGAAGAGTGGACAAACTGATTCACAGTATAACCATGCTTCATACCAAGACCACATAATAGAACAATACCAGGGATCATTGCCAAATAAAGAGGTGCATCAAAGGAAATGGCCATCATTAAAAACGAAACCGTAACAGTAAAAATAAGAATAACTTCAAGAAGCGAAAATGACTTATTCACTTTGAAACCTCCTTTCAACTCGTTTTATTATAACAGACTGATAATGAAAGACGTCATATATTTAAAAAGGAGAATCCCCCATTATTAAAGGATTCTCCTTCCCATATTAAAACCTCTTACACATTAGCCACCTGCTATCATCTTCGCAAGCTGACCACATAACAATGCTGCATACGTACCGACAACGTTACCAACAATCCCCATTAATAAGCCTACTGGTGCAAGGGCTGGTTGGAAAACAGACGCTACGATAGGGGCAGAACTCGTTCCGCCAATATTACCTTGAGATCCTACAGCTACGAAGAATAATGGTGCTTTTAGTAATCTAGCGGCTGTAAAGATACAAATGATGTGGATGATCAACCATACAACACCCATTAAGATAAATTGTGGAGCTTGGACGATATCCATCAGGTTGGCCTGTGCCCCAATAGCTGTAAGGAATAGAAATATACCTAAATAGCCTACTTTGCTCGCTCCGTAATATTCTAAATTACGGACTTTGGTAAAGGATAACGCGATTCCGACTGCGGTAATGATAATGAATGTCCACGTAGACGTGCTCATAACTTCTGTCTTTGGAATAAACTCTAATTTTGCGAATACTCGAATTAAATAAGATCCTGCAAAGCCAACGGCAATAATACCGAATAACTGCGGAAGCTGAAGTGGTTTTGCATTCCTTGCTACGTCTGTTGCAATCTCTTCATTCACCTTTTTAATAGTAGAGTTGTCTGCACCATTCCACTTGTTAAAGCGTTCCTGATAGTTGGCTAGCGAGATCATAATGCCCATCCAACTAATAGCAACGATTGTATCTGTTAAGATAATAGGACTTAAAATATCCTTTGGTGTTTTAAAGGCGTCAATCATTGCACCCATATTTGCTGTTCCACCTATCCAGCTACCGGCAAGGGCACCTACACCTCTCCATGCCTCATCAGGAAGTATTCCTTGAAACAAGGCAAATGCGATTGGACCACCAATCACAACTCCAACTGTACCAGCAAGGAAAACGAGAATGGCTTTTCCTCCTAGTTTAAACGTAGCAGGTACGTTCGTACTAATCATTAATAGCAATAAACCTGCTGGAAGCATATATGTACTTAAGAAACTATATAAATCAGAACTTTGTGGGATGATTCCAACAGTAGTGGAGATCATCGGTAAAAAGTACATCCATATCAATGGAGGTAAGTAACGGAAGAATTTCTTAACTCCATTGTTCTCAATTGTTGAGATCATAAATACGATACCGACAATGGCAATCAGATAAGCAAAAATCGCCATCGGGTCTTGTATTAAAGCTTGATTGTTCATACTAAACCCCTCACTCTTAATCATTAGAATTATCTAAAATTTAATATTGCATATTTTCTCGCTAGAGGAGTGTAGCACATAAACAAGCCTTACAAAATAAAATTTTAATAATTTTTGCTTTTTAAACAAAGTGCCTAGTACCTTCATTAATAAGAAAAAGCATTGTTCAAGAACAATGCTTTTTTACAAAATATTAATAATTTTGAACCTTACAAATTACGATACACTTTTGTTTTCTGTACAGTCAGCGAAGATGGAAGCATTCTCCGGTATTCCTGCATCTTTTTCATATGCCTGTTGCATTAGACGGGTTATGTTCCCAGGAGTTCCATTTGCAACAGCTTTGCCATCCACATTTACAATCGGCATAACTTCAGCTGTACTGCTAGTTAGAAACAGCTCATCCGCTTCATTCATATCATCTAAATGGAATGCTTCTTCATGAAATGGAATACCTGCTTCTTTGGCAAATGCTTCGATACGCATACGAACACATCCATGTAGAATGTTTTTCGTAGCAGGATGGGTATAAATCGCCCCATCTTTCACTAAATAAACGTTGGAGGAGCTACATTCTGTTACTTTCCCGTCCTTATGCAAAACGGCTTCAAAACAATTCTGCTCCGTTGCTGTTTGTTTAGCCATCACATTTGGTAACAGATTCAAACTCTTAATATAACATAAATCCCAGCGCACATCAGGTTCCGTAATAGTAGAAATACCATCTTTCATAAGGTCTAGCTTTCTTTGTACATCACTTACATACGCATATAAATTCGCTCCAACACCTTTAGGAAAAGCATGGTCACGTGGTGCTGAACCTCTTGTTATTTGCAAATAAACTTTTCCGTCTCCAGTGAAAGCATTTAATTGAAGCAACTGCTCTAACCGTTTGTACATATCCTCTTTCGTATAAGGGACTTCTAACTTAATTGCGGCTGCAGATCGAAATAATCGCTCCACATGTTCCTCGATTAAATAGTATTCGCCATGGTACACACGGATAACTTCATACACACCATCGCCAAATTGTAGGCCTCGCTCCTCAAATGGATACGTTAATTCTTCTTGGTTTACATATTCAGTCTCGGTTAACACATAAGGTTTTATGCTCATGGGGCTCCTCCTCAACGTTATAGGTATAATCATCTTATTCAGTTCTTTGGTATTTTGGTAAAGAATTCTCTATTCGCACTAGTTTAACAAAGATTCAGAAAAAAGTGTATAGATATATTTTCCTTTAAAGCTTCAATGTCCTAGTGAGTTGAAGGAGAAATCATTTTGTGTATCATTATCTTCACACTTATACTTCCTCTCCATTCGTGCAAGATAATAAGACCATCTATCACCCCCATCAACAAGTACTGTGGACTGGAGTTGATTCAATGCTGTATTTAATCATCACATCAATTATTTTTACGTTCGTCACGATTATTGTTCCAAAACGATTAAGCAAAATTGAAATATACGCCTCCACCTTTTCAGCTTTATAATTACAGTTAGTTGTTGATGTTTACTTACACATCAAATTGAATTGGTATTATTATTTAACGGAACATATGATTGATTGGGGTACCATGTTTGTCATCCCTATTTTTGTCGGTGTTAATGTTTTATTCTTGAATTTTTACCCCTTTGGTAAAAACGGCACCATTCAATTTAGCTATGTTACTATATGTATCTTCTTTTCGATGATCTATGAGTATTACTCCACCCAATTCGGCATGATGCTATATAATATAATGAATGGAAGCTTTGGTACTCTGTTTTATCGTATTACTTTCTGTTACCCCTCTTAGCTTTGAATTTAACATGGATCCGCAGTTTGTTAGTCGCTGGGCGTTTGAGCTAGACACTTTGGCGCCAGAAACTTATGCTTTCTTCACTTGAAATAAGAGAAGAATAATCTACCCACTCTTAATAGGGGATATCCACATCGCCTGTTTGAGCATTTATATACGTTTTCTCGTGGTCTAATGTAAACTGATACACCAATTCATATTGATTTGACAGTAGTGAAGGGATATAGGTCATTCCTTCATATTCAATAGGCATGTCAGGATACTCTTGTTCAAAGACTTCTGTAGCCTGCTGTTTGGAGATTGGGTTAGTGACAGGTTGAATGCTCATATTTTGGTGAATAGAATGATCGCGACTCTCACTTTCCATGACTCGCTTACTAACCATCTCACCTGTACGAGCATCGATATTATACTGATAGGCAATGTGTAACGGGTAACCATCATAGGTCGGGGTAACTTTATATGAGTACCGTTTAATATCAACATTACTTGTGAAGTTATGATTCATCCCTAAATAAGTAACTTCATACTCAAAACGGTGCTCCCCATTTTTATTAAGAAAATCCTTCATTATTTGTCCAGCCTTGGTCTTAGAAATAACCTCCCCTGATGTAGACTCACCATGAGCTCTAAAATGAGGAACTTCTCCCGTATAAGCATTCATTTCACCAGAATAATCGTTCCCAGCTATATCCACATCAAATTGTAGGAATCCTCTCGAATCTACATGGTGAGCTTCAGACAGGTGTTCTGACAGATGAACATCTGCTTCAGGATTTGAAAATAATTCTCTTAACGTTTCTTTTGCCTGTTGTTCAGAAATAAGACTCATTTCAGAAGGAAGTTGTTGATACTGACTATATGTCATGCTTAATTGACCCATTTGTTGATGAAGATCCATATACATTTGGACATTAAATGTATGTACGATGGAAGATAATTCCCAACCCAAAATACCATTAAGATGCATTCGTTCTTCTTCCAGAGCTTTTTGATACTGTTCAATAAGTCCTCTCATATTCTTGTAAGCTTCTTGATCAACAGATCCAATAGCGTCATAACTTTTCTTTGTATGTAAGACTTCTAAAAAGTCACCAATGGATGTATTCAAAGCAAACTGATAGGGGTGCTGTTCAGCTTTGAAGGACTCCCACCAATTAAAATGTCGTTGTAATGTATTCAAATGTTCATTGTGTTCAAAGCTCGGATTCCCTACCACTTCTCTAGAACCATGCCTAGCAGATTCTAACGCAAATGAAATGTGGGACATGGTATCCTCAGCTTTTGAAATGTCTTGTAAAAGAAAGGTCCTCTCTTCTATGTAGGTACGACTGGTAAACCAAACAATCGCCACGATCAACACAAGTAAGAACCAACTCAACCGAAAAATCCTTTTATGTAATCCGTAATAATCAAGTTGATTGGAACGAATAATATTCATACCCTCACCTCCCCGCACTCATTAATTTTATCAGCAAATGTAGTGAGGTCAATTCGAAGGTAAGCGAAAAATACTAAGTTCCGTTACAATGGAGGTAAACTAGTACTCACAAATAAGGTGGTATAAAAATTGACAAAAAGCTACCTGGATCAATTTTATACAATTGATGAAGATGGAGATTATATTATAGAAATTTCGATAGAGGATTATGACGATATCTTTAATACATGGGATTCATCTGTGTATAATGTACGCGACTTAGATAGTAGCCTGCGCTCATTTATTGAAGATTGTTCAAGGGATATTGATACTACTGAGAAAATTGCCCTCCGTTTTAATGTAAAAAAAGAAACACAAGATAAAGAATTAGAAGAAAAAATAACTGATAGCATTCATAATTTTTTCGAATACCATTACTTCGTCACAAGTAAACAAGTACATAGGAGAAGAAAAAAATCGCTTTGGTTTATTATTGTATCAGCTCTATTTACGTTCCTTTCCTTTTACTTTCAAAATGCAACGGAATCCGGATTATTTGAACACTTTTTGTTGGAAAGCTTAACAGTTGGAGGTTGGATTTTTATGTGGGAGGCCTTCTCTATCCTTTTTATCCAAAGTAGTGATGAACGAAAAAAGAAGCGTGAATACAAAAGATTAATTCATGCCCCAATCTTTTTTAGGTACTAAAGAAAAGCTTAAGCGCACTGGGGAGCAACGTACTAACAGTGACTTATAGGAAGTTCCGGGATAATGGAGAAGGCGAAGGAAGCATACTAGTTGCCGGGCGCCGGTGCTAGATATGTAAGAGCCAAAAACTTTCTTTACTACTAAAAAAGGACTTCCCATGTAGGAAAGTCCTTTTTCTATATACAGCTTACTTAGAAACGTTAGCTGCTTGTGGTCCACGGTTTCCTTCAACGATTTCGAAAGAAACTTGTTGACCTTCTTCTAGTGTTTTGAAACCTTCGTCTTGAATAGCTGAGAAGTGAACGAATACGTCATCTTGTCCTTCTACTTCGATGAAACCGAAACCTTTTTCTGCGTTAAACCACTTAACATTACCTTGTAACATGTAGTTACCTCCTGCGTGGAATAATCTCCACATTGTATTACTATTCCTGCTCAACATATTCATTCAAGACGAAATTCCATTTCTTCTTGCTTTCGTACACGAACAACAATAATTAATCTTATTATAGCACATCCCTGAAATAAAGCTACTCTTTTTTAAAATAAAGTTGTAATTTTTTTCAAAGACATATTTACAAGTGCACATTCGTATATGAAAACCCAAGCACTCTAACATGTATTTGAATACTATGATATGGAATCTTAAATCTCAAAAAAGGGGGAAATACCTATAAAAACGATCATCATAGATCCAAGTCATGGATGCAGTGATCCAGGTGTCTCATACAAAGGATTTTTGAAAAAGAACTATAACTTAACGATTGCTCTTAAGGTACATATCTACCTATTAAATCATTCAATGACACGCTCATCTGACCAAACCATAAGCTTAACAGAACGTACAAATATGGCTAACTCTATGAACGCAGACTACTTTCTTTCTATTCACAATAATGCTAGTGATGGTCGAGGGTTCGAATCGCATATTTATAACGACCAGGTGTCCAAACAAACCAGAGAAGCACAAAAAAAATGATTCATAATCAAATCGTCACTATCATCCAAGACAAATATAATGTTACCGATTGAGGACAAAAGCGGGCAAATTTTCATGTACTTAGAGAAACCAAGATGAGTGCTATATTAATAGAAGTATTCTTTGTAGGTAACGAAAAAGACCTCCAACTACTCAACAATAATAGTTTTATTAATGAGGTCTCAGAAGCTATTGCAAAAAGCGCAGCATCTCCCTTAGGTTTACAAGCTCAATAAGATACCCCACTCTACAGGGTTATTGCGGGTTTGAAAGACCTAACGCTTTAGAACGTTTTCAATTTCTTACACAAATCGTCACGCCCACTACTATGGCAAATGAACGATATTATCTCGTTCAAGCAGAAGCTTATTCCAATGAACAGAATGCTCTACAACAAGTAGAGGCTATTAAGAAATTCGGCATTGAGTATCCTTTTATTTATATTGTCTGCAAACGACAAACCACTACCGAAGAAGAACTTTAGCATCAAAGGAATTACTGTCCTCCACCCCCACCAACTCGACTCATTTACGATCGATTTACGAGGATATGATTATCTTCACTATAAAAAGTATAGAAGAGAAGACCAGTGTCCTTCAATCGTTTCTCAACGAATTATCGTAGAAAATTCCATCCCCTTTTGTTGTTATCAGGATATACAAACCTAACCTGATAAGTTCCAATAATTGTAATGAAACTACCATCTCAGCTGGTAACTATATGGAAGCAACACAAAAAATATTTCCTTGCACTGATTAAGCAACGTATGTGCTATTACCTCCAAGACATAGCCCCCCTTCAATGTTGCGCTATTATACGGAGGCGATGGAAGCAAACTAGTTGCTTGATGTAGCAGGAGGTTGATCTTTCCTTTACTATTCAATAACCCTTTCCCTTACAAGAAAGACTATATGTATATTACAATTGATATATATTCTTGTTAATGTACGCTGTAAAGGAGTGTCAATTCCTGTATGTCTAGTCAATACAATTTAGCTTCATCAGAATTCCAATCTTTAAAAACAGCCTCCCAAAGGCTATTTAATATCATTAGTGAACATTTAAATGTGAATACAGCATACGTCACCAAACGTGGCGAACACGAAATGACTGTACTTAGTTCTTACAATGAACATGAAGAAATTATTCCAGAGGGATATTCGGTGGAATATGGTGGGACCTATTGCCGATTGATCATAAGTGATGACAATAATGCAATGACTACAGAAAATTTAATGAAAGATGAGGTAACTCAACAATTAGAAGTCACCTCCCAATTAGATGTCAAAGGTTTTTTGGGAGTTACATTAACTGATTCAGAGGGGAATGTTTTCGGTACATTATGTGTTATGGACAAAGAAGAAAAACAATTCAGTGATGAGGATATCCATTATCTAAAGTCCATGGCTGAAATCTTATCCCATCTCATAGAGTTAGATCAAACAAAATATAACATGGACTACTTAACCGTACCTATTATCCCTATTACTCAAGGAATCTCCATCCTTACAATACAAGGAATTATTGATGAGCAGCGATCCGCCAAAATCATAAATAATGTACTTCAGTATGGTTCGTCCCAGCAGATCGAGTACTTTATTATTGATTTATCTGGTCTTGTTATTTTAGATGGAAACTTTCCTCAAGTCATTATTCAACTTGTACAATCATTACAATTAATGGGGATTGAGACCATTATTACTGGTATTTCTCCGGAAATAGCTAAGCATGAGGTCAATAATATACAACTGCTGCAATTAAAAACGAAAACAGTCCAGAACCTAGAAGCAGCACTTGATTATATCGGTTTCTATTTAGCAGAAAAAGATTAACTAGAATGGATTTCCACATGTAAAAATCGACCAGATACCGTCTCGAAGGTTTCACCTACTGAAAAAGGGATGGAATATTGAAACAACGGACCATTAAAAACGAACGTATGAAATTCACCATTTTCTCCACAAGGGTCGACACCTTCAGGTAAGTTTTCCAAAAAAGATTTATTATAAAGCTTCCCCACCATCTCAGAGGGAAGCTTTTCGGCATCGATTGTAGTCACAATAGCTTCAAACCCCTTTGAGATGAAGTCTTCAGCTAGTGCGGACGTGTTTCTCCCCCAAAGTGGATACTCTCCAATCATACCTACTTCAGACAATAACTGGTCACGAAACACTTTTATATCCTCTAGAAAGAGATCTGCATAAATAATGGTATAGACATCATTGTTTTTAAACTGATCGAACTGTTTCTTTAACGTTTTTTTATATAAATCATTGTTGGCATTTGAAGGTAAAGAGACCTCAAATAAAGGTAGGCCAATGGAGGTTGCTTGTTCTTGGATAAGTGATGTGCTTACTTCATGTATTGGTAGACGCTTGGTCTCTTCAGATGTTGTAGAAAGTAAACCCTTGATAATGTACTCTCCATTTCTCATGAGCTTAAATAAAACAAACGCACTATCCTTCCCTCCACTCCAAGAAACAATCACATTTTTCATAATGTCCCCTCCCTATAAAATCATCGATTCATCACACACTACTATCTTAACATGGTAATTCCTTAGCATTGATGCCTAAAATAATATATAAAATTATGAGGACAGCCTCCTAACATATCGTCTTTTGTTAAAGAAAATTGTTTTGCTAGCATTTCATACATTTCTTCTAGGCTGTGCTCTTTTTTATCACCCAAAATTTTTTAGAAAAGGTAACATACAACTTTGATAATCAGGTATAGACATCTTTTTCCCTCCTTTAAAATATTTTATAAGAACTTAAGACTATATTTTGTTAAAATTTGTCGATTCCAGTTAATTAAACCCATTACAATTTTTAGCTTCGAATGCTCTACTTCCTCAATAAAACCAATATATTATCAATCACTATTTCCCCTTAGGTCTGCTAATTCAGTTATCATTCGTTAACCATTTAAAAGTATCCTTCTGGTTCAATTACTTTATTTAAACGGCAAGGATCTCCTTCATCATATATATTGTCTTTTCCACTCTCTAAACCTTTAATCAGTTTTTCCTCTATTCAGATTCAAACAAGCAATAGATTTTATATCCTAATGAAAATTTTGTTTAAAGGAATATTAAAAAAAAGACCCTCGCCTATGCGAGAGACCTCTAGAATTACTTAATTCATTTGTATTACTTAGTTTATTGCATTTCGTAGCATTCAATAGAACCATTCGTTTGTGCAATAAAACATTGATTTTGAGGTGAGATAATCATATCTCGATGGTATTCTTTAGAGCCGAAGGATTGACTATTTATAATCTCTCCTTTTTCGGATATTGTTGCCACAATGTGCTCTATATCATTATGGACACTCCAGATATAACATTGTCTGGATGGAACCCAATATTGTTGGTTTCCATATGGCTTAGGGATGCTACTATACTTCCATTGTAACTCACCTTGATAAGAGTATCCTTTAACCTCACCTTTTAGTGAAATAAACAATGAATTTTCACCAGGGGCTATTCCTCCTATGTTTTCTTTCTCTTTAATTTCTTGTATTTTTTTCATGTTCGTATCAAAGAATGCGATTGTTCTATTACCTATCCGTACTACTAGTTCACCATGCAGTTCATAAGCTTCATAAATAGCCGCACTAACTGAAAGTTCTTTTTCAACGTCATTTGACTTGAAAAGATATTTTTTCTTATCAGTTCGTTTTAAGGAGAATGTGTTCCCAGAAAACTCATGCATACCCGCCCCAAATGGTTTTTCTTTCGGTTCAACACCTTCTGTTTTCACGAGAGACCATTTTCCTGAATTCTGCTTTTCTAGCAAACCAATTTTTCTTTCTCCCCGTTGCTCAACAGAATAGGAAATGGTAGCCTTACTTGCTACCCACAAATATATCCGTAGAATCGCTGGAAACATCTAATAAGTAAGGAATGAAGTCCATATCCCCAAACATTGACGCGAAGTTTTCTTTGAAACCTATTGCCCATTTTAATGAACCATTAAAATCAAAGCAGTACAACTCTCCAGGTCCTTCGTATGTTTCTCTTGTTCCAATTAACAAAAAAATCTTCTCCAAGGGCAAATGTGAAAGGCTTCCATTCAAAATCCCATTCAAAACTTTCATAAGTATGTAGGTTGAGGAAGGCTACTTTCTCTTTATTGCTAAAAACAATACCTGAATGATTTGCGATGACGGAGTTTAATGATTCAAGAGAGGTTTCTTTGAGTGAAATTTGACTCCCATTCTCTTTTTGGACAATTTCAATCATTTTTGCTGCTTCCGCAACAATCATTTCATTATCAAGATAAAGATTTTTGAATTTTCTACGAGAACGTTTTTCAAAGCCTATCAACTTGGGATCTGTTTTGGAGGACGAGAAGAACGCTTCCCAGGAAGGTTGTTGTACGGGTGATAATGTTCCTAATTTTTGTTGAGTAAATCGAACCTTCTTGACTGGTTTAATGTAATGGTTGGAAGAAGGTACTGGTTTTTTCGTAGGGGTCTTCGAATCTGTCGAAATCAATTTTTTCATAAAGCTAATAATTCCCATGTATTGAATTGCTTGAAATTATCTATAATCATGCTATAGCTAATGATGTTCATTTCTACACTGGTGTTTTAAATAAACCTCTTTACCAACTTTTAATATCAAAAAACTTTAGCATTTCTCAAGTAGGTGATGAAATTACATTAGGAAAGACAAAAGTTATACCTTTTCTTTTTGATGTCAAAGAAGGTAAGAATAATCTTCAAAAAATAAAATGGTTTAGTAGATATCTTTTGTTAAAAAAACTTGTTAAAACATAAAATTATCCTAAATATCCAGCACGACTTTCCCCTTTTAGAACTAATTCTGATAGGATAGTAGGTCGGTCTCATAAAAAGATAGTATTATACGTTATCACCTGTTCCAAAAAGGAGCGAAACCATCGTATATCCTGCTAATCCTTTCTATGCTTTTTCCACTATACCATGAAACCGGAAATATTTCGGACATATAAAAGTCCTAGTTATTCGGATGGTGGTCCGATATAGTGGATGTAACTAAATAGCTTAGGAGGGTTTTGAATGGGAAAGAGAACGATCTATGGTTGTTTCCTTGGACTGGTGATGCTCGCTTTGCTGTTGCCGCAACAAGGAAGGGCTGAAACAGAGTCTGGGCATGACAAGGGTATGTGGGCATGGTTCCCGAATGACGACATTGCGACTAGGGAGGCGAGGGAAGAGTTGATTGATTTTTCGAAGGAAAAAGGAGTGAATGTCCTTTATTTGAACATCGGGGAAAGAGGCGGCGATCCTTATCTTGAACAGCATCCCGAGCAGTACGAGGCATTTATCAAAGCGGCACACGAACACGATATTGACGTCATTGCCCTTGATGGGGCATCGGAATGGGCGAGAGCCGAGAACCATTACATCCCCATCAACCGTTTCCGATTAGTGCGAAACTATAATCAACAGGTTCCCGAACAAGCGCAGTTCGATGGGATTCAATTCGATATCGAACCGTATCTACTTCCAGAATGGGATACCGCTGACGAACGACCCAAGCTCATCCATCAATACTTGAAGGGACTGAACACATTGAAACTGGAAGTCGAAGGGTACGCCAAGACCCATGATTTCTTCTTCATGATGGCGATGCCATTTTGGTTTGATGGTTCGAAATATACAACGACCTATGATGGACAGACAAAACCGCTATCCGAACACGTAACCGATACGGTCATCGGCGGCATTGCTATCATGGCATATCGTGATTTCGCCGAAGGTCGGGATTCCATCCTCTACCATAGCGAAACAGAAATGAATTACATCAACGAAGTACAATATGCCAGGGATATCGGCACAAAAGCAATCATCGGGGTGGAGACGCAATACTTAGAGCCCTATGAAAAAGTCTCCTTCTTCGAAGAAGGGGAATCCTATATGGATCAGGAACTAGAAATCGTCGATGATTTCTACAGTGATAATTCGGGATATGGTGGGCAAGCCATCCATAAATATCAAAGTTATCGGTCTATGAAACCATAGTCCCCCAAAAAAAGACACCCAATTTGGGTGTCTTTTTTTGGGATTAGCCAGTCTGTTGTTGGCGGCTTTTGGCATCGGCAAAGGGAGATTACTTAATAGGTGGTCCATCAGGAAATGATTACGGGCTCATGCTTTGGTTCCTAGAAGAGTCTGAACAAGAAGGGATGCCAATAACAGGACCTGATCGAAGATTCATGTCCTTAATTTCGTACCTTGGGGGATCCTATAATGTGTATGCCAACCAACCTATCATTAAAGACGAATGGCTATCACCTGGGTGCTTTAGTTTAACAAGGGAATATAAACAAGAACGTTTGGAAGCCCAAGCGTTGCTACTACTAACTCAAAAGGAAAACTTTGTTCTTCATAAATTATTTAACCTTTTTAAATAAACTTCCGATTCACTTTCTTCCCTTCATACGTGAAGAGTATATTACGATCCTCTACGAAAGTATCGATATGAACCGTTCTTCCCCACAATTGGTAAAGATAAGGCATCGTTCTTTCCAAGTAATCAAGATCTAGTTCGACACCTTCAAAATGATGCTTCAGATAGAGCTCTCCATTTTTTAAATAGTCACCATTCTCGACTGTTATATACGGGAAACCACCATTCACACGCATCGTAACAAGTTGATCACGAACCTCTTGATAGTCCTTATCCGTAATTTTGTATTCACGACCTTGTTTTTGGAACAAATATAAATCCTCTCGACTGCACAATTCTTTGGTTAGATAGTTGCGAATGAAGGAAATGTCCGATTCAATCTCCCGTACCTCGAACATCTTTTCACGACCAGAACCAGGTTTCACACCAAGCCTTTTCATTTCCTCGGTTGGATTGTTGTAGCGTTCTTCGATATCCTCAAAAATTTTCACACCTAGATAGTAAGGGTTGATTTGTGTTTTGGATGGCTGCACCACACCTGCGTTTAACTTAGAGAACTCAATCGCTTCAGAACTAGTTAGGTCCATCTCCCGCAGGATTCTTGCGTGCCAATACGAAGCCCAGCCTTCGTTCATGATCTTAGTTTCCAGCTGTGGCCAGAAATACAGCATTTCTTCACGCATCATCGTCATGATATCGCGCTGCCATTCTTCAAGGTCACGGCTATATTCTTCGATAAATAATAAGATGTCCTTCTCAGGCTGTGGAGGGAATTTCTTTTTCTTCTTTTTATTATCAACTTCTGGTTTCTTTTCTTCCCCAAGTTCCCATAGGTCATCATAAGGTGTTGGTCGAGGTCCTTCTAGTTCCTCCTCTTCTAGATCCTCTAGTGTCCACGCTAGTTTCGGTCTTTGTAAGGATGGATCAATATGTTCCTGGATTGCTAGCACAGCATCAATAAATTCTTCAACTGTTTTGCGGCCGTGGATTTTTTCATAATAAGAAAAACGTTCTGCGGTAGCCGTCATCTTTTCAACCATGTCACGATTTGTATTACCAAATCGTACGTTGTTTTTAAAGAAATCACAGTGGGCTAGAACATGGGCGACAATCAGTTTATTTTGAATAAGACTGTTGGTGTTCAATAAGAAGGCATAACAAGGATCTGAGTTAATGACAAGTTCATAAATCTTACTTAATCCAAGGTCATAATGAAGTTTCATTTTATGATATTGCTTACCAAAGCTCCAGTGGGAGAAACGAGTTGGCATTCCATATGCACCAAACGTATAAATGATATCAGCAGGACAAACCTCATAACGCATTGGATAAAAATCAAGACCAAATCCTTCTGCGATGTCTGTAATTTCTTCAATAGTCTGGTGAAGCTCTTTATTACCCTGTATGTTCACGGTCATCTTCCTTTCATACATGTCTTATTACTAGTGTATGAAAGAGAAAGACAGGAATGACTTTAAGGTATATGGTTTATTTGTTTAATAACAAAAGTGAAAGCGCCCTTTTAGCGACACAAACTGCTGCCCACAGAACCTGGGTTGGTTCGACGTTTTGCGTGAAGCGGGCCTACAGGATGTAGATGTTACTGCACGATACAGCGGTCTTAATCGAACCTCCATCACCCCAGAACTTCACCTAAATCCTTTTTAGAGGAAATACAGAGGGGACAAGTGTTCGATGTCGACTTATCGCAAGGAGAGGAGCAGGAAGTTGCTAGTCGCTGGGCGCTACAGCTGGACGTGGCCTCTATAACTTAATACGTTATGCACACAATTTTATAATTTCCTATACGAGAACAAAGACACCCCTCAACCGGAATGTGTTCAACGAATTAAATGCAGGCAATCATCATGATTAGCTGCCAGCTCTATATGATGATGTAGAGGAACCCAACTCCAACAAAAAATGAGACCTTTGTCGTTGCCACTTCCTTCGACCTCATGCTCCCATTCGTCGGGTACTTGGTCTGTTACTTCAAGCCAAAAGACATTTCGTTCGAGTTCTTTATGTTTGGTTGGATGATAGTAGGTATAAGTGTTTAAAAACTTCTTCAATTTGATTCTTTTTAGGCCAGCTTCTTCAAGGATTTCGCGAAATAATGTTGTCTCTAGTGATTCTCCTGTCTCTACTGTGCCAGATACTACTTGAATCCCTGCTTCAGGTTGATGTTTATGCTTATGTACTAGTAGCTCATGTTGCCCATTTCTCACACGAGTAATATAGGCTAGAATTTTTTGTTTACGCTTCATCTGCTTCCTCCTCCAACCCCATTTATACTATTGTACCAAAGCACAATTGGAAATGATAAACGAACGATTTGTTCGGTTTATACATATTCAGAAGATGAAGACAAACACTATGGTAGATTACATGGAAAAGGATGTGAGCCAGAGTTGAGCTTTCTTCCCCCATTACTACTTATTTTTATTTTGTATATTTTGGTCGTTCGCTTACTTGGAAAATCTGCGCTCGCTCAACTGACTCCTCATGATTTTGCAGCGTTGTTTTTCCTAGCGTATGTCGCCTTTCAGCCTATCCAAATTGATACATACTGGCAAAGTATCATCGGTATTATCGGGATAGCTCTTATTCATTTTTTGATTTCTAAACTTATGCTCAATAATGGCATTAAGCACTGGATTATCGGGCAACCCACTGTTCTCGTTCGTCATGGTAAAATTCTACCAGATAATTTACGAAAATCGAGGTTTTCCTTAGTAGAATTATTATCTGTTCTTCGCACATCTGGACATCCGCAAGTTGGAACCATTGAGTATGCTTTCTTAGAACCGAATGGTGATGTCAGCATCATACCCAAAAGAGAATTCACTCCGCTTACACCAAATGATATCGGTATCCAACCTCCTTATGAGGGTATACCTTTATCTGTCATTGTAGAAGGCGTAATCCAGCATCGAAATTTAAGCTTAATTGATAAAAACGAAGAATGGCTTCTAAAGGAATTAAACCAACAAGGGTTCCCTCATACTAACCATATTTTCTTTGCTTATTGCATGGATCAAGACCATTCATTAGAAGTAATAGAATATCCCACATAAGGAATGGAAAGCCAGGGTACCAAGAACACATAGAGGCTTAAGCAAATCCTCGCTATGATGAATAATTCCACAGATTGAATTTGCTTATTATATCTTCTAAAGAGAGGCACTGGAGATACACATCGACACAAACGCCATGATTTTATATTCCTGCAAAAAATAAACTCCTTGCATTATCTATGCAAGGAGTTTATTTTCAAATTTATTTATCGTGCATCAGGGAAAATACGATCAACCATTTTACCGAATTCATTGAAGAATCCACCTACTGGGTTTCCATCATTTACGTCGTTTACATATCCTCTAGTCATTCCGTAAAAATCTGGATTTGATGATACATACACGTTGTCAATTTCTTTATCTGAAGATTTAACTACTTTAGCTATTTCTGATTTTAAAGAATCGTTCACTTTGTCGTTACCCATATTATTCTTGGTATCATTGTTATTCATGTTGTTGTTATCATTCGTATTCATTTGGTTGGTATTATAGTTATTATTGTTGTTGTTCATAGCATTATTTTTGTTATTCTTTTCGCCATCTAGTGTAACAGCTACATATGCATTGTTACGTGTCTTAAGTACATATGCACGATCAACTTCTTCCACTTGCTTGGAAATTTTTTGAGCCACTTCACGTGCTACATTATAGCGTTGATTATTATCATTTTTGTCATTTTTATAGGTATCTTCATTACCCACATTTTCTTCCCCATAGTCTTGACCATCCATCATACCTTGGTTAGGACCATTGTCATAATCGACTTTGTTGTAATCATCTTCTTGTGCAGAGTAGTTCGTATTGTTAGCACTATCCTCATAATCATTTCCTTTTGTACCCATACGTGCTTCTTTGTCGTCCCCTTGACAGCCGAAAAGGATAGCTGCTGAAAGCATAGTAATGCCTGCAATTTTAATATTCATTCATTGTTTCCTCCTTAGAGAATATTTGGTGTGCTCTTAGTATGTTTTGGTCAAAGATGTTTATTCTCTATTGAGTGTTTTTTTTAACAAAACAACCAACCAATTATTTCCATAACTGATTAGAGAAAAATATTTCAGTGAGAACAAAAGCTCAGCGCGCCCTGCTAACGACGTAGATGCTGCGGCCCATCTGATTCCTCCGTAGGAGATAAAGGAAACACGAAAACATGCGTGTTTGGATGTTAACTTATCGTACGGAGGCAAGGGAAGCATACTAGTCGCTGGGCGCTGGAGCTGGACGTCGTCTCTAGACGTATTAATTTATACACAAGCTAACATTTTTATAGTGCGTAGACGATTAAAAAACTACAACTCATGCAGACGAGTTGTAGTGTACTACCCTAATGATTCTGAGGATTTTTCAGTTGTGATTTACTACCTTTTTTAGATCGATACTCTTTTCCTTTATTGTTATCACCAGCGTAGATTTCCTTAGCAAACTCTTCCTTCATCTTTCCTCCAGGAAGGTTCCCTGTACGTTTCGGTGAATTTTGATTGTGACTACCTTTGCTTCCATTTTTACTCGTCATAATCAACGTCTCTCCTTTATCATGTCTTTCATGACTAGCGTTTGTTTTTCAAGCAAAGACTATTCAAAAGTCAGCATCCTATTTTTCAACAAAAGATTCAATGGCAACAGCAAAATATGCTTTATTCCAAGAACCTTTTTACTGATGTCCCCATACTTTAACAAGTACACCAAAAACGTCATAGCGTGTTAGGTGCGAAACAGGGTTACACTACTACTAACCCTTCGTGAAAGGGGTCGTGGAGAATATGTCTGTTTATATTGCTGATTATGATAAAGCATTGTATTTCACTTTGTGGGGGCAATGGGATGATTTGCTAATCTTAATGGTACGTACGAAAGATGATTTTTTGTCAAAGAAAATTGAAACATTTCTGCATGCCTATCATTACTCCCCAGAGGATGACCAGGTCGTATCTTCCCACCAAAGCTTAATGCAGTATATTGACCATGCTATGATTCATCTTCCCCCAAGTGAACTTGTAGAACAAATATAAAAAATGCTTAAACCACCACATAACCCCCTTTCGTCGAAAGGGGGTTTTTTAAATACTCTATTTTGTTACACGTTCTGAAAACCGTTGGAATTCATCTAAAATGGACTGTACTTTTTCTGCAGCTTCTTCAGTTAAGCGATTTTCTTCCCGAATAAAGCAGTGTGGGTCCAGTACCATTTGATTTGGTACAACATGAGCATACAAGGCTCTTCCAATTAACCTCATTTGGTTCAAGGAATTGATGCCACCTTTGCCTCCACCAGCAACCGAAAATAGCAATACAGGCTTTTGTCGAAAATGATCCCCATTTAAAAAGTCTAAACAATTTTTCAGTGCACCACTTATTCCTCCATGGTATTCGGGAGATAACCATATAAATGCGTCAGCTTCCATAGCCGTTTCTTTTAACAATTGTACATTTGCAATGGATGACTGGTCCTCATCCCCATTAAACATTGGTAAATTCATTGTGCTTAAATCAATTAATTGTGCATTTATCGTATCAGCCATATGTTTGGCTGCGATTCTTGTTCTACCATATTTTCGAGGTGTTCCATTGATTACTACAATTTTCATACTTATGTCCTCCTTTTTCGTTTCACCTGTGTCTTTTGTAAAAGGAACGAATTATCATGACATTGTCTAGAGGAAGGGTTCATTCACCTATTTAAGCCGGACTATCTTTTACAACGTTAGACTGAGCTATTCTTTCATATATTTTACTGCAAACAATGCAGCTTGTGTACGATCGTGAACCTCAAGCTTGGATAGTATGTTTGAGACATGCGTTTTTACAGTCTTCTCTGTGATATAGAGTGTGTTTGATATTTCTTTATTGCTTTGACCTTTCATCATTTGCTTTAAGACCTCTTTTTCCCGTTTCGTTAGGGATTCTAGCTTAGCCTTCTCCTCTTGTTCGTCTCCACCTGTTACATGATTCATTAAATGAGAGGCAACCTTAGAGTCAATCATACTTTCTCCTTTATGAACTCTTCGAATAGCATCCGCTAATTGATCAGGTTCAACATCTTTTAATTGATACCCGTTGGCTCCAGCTTGAATAGCTGGAATGACGGAATCGTAGTCCGAGAAACTCGTTAACATCAGAATTTTTATCGATTGATTCTTTTCTCGTATCCCTCTTGCTGCTTCGACTCCATCCATTATTGGCATTTGTACGTCCAATAATGCTACATCGATTTCTTGCTCCTCTATGGCTGTAAGTACTTCTCTCCCATTAGCCGCTTCTGATACCACTTCCAAGTCTTCTTGCGTTCGAAAGAAAAAAACTAGTCCTTTTCGAACAACATGGTGGTCATCAGCTATCAAAATACGTATAGTCATCGCTTACTCTTCCTCCTTTTTAAAAGGAATCGCTATTGTTACAGTCGTTCCTTCTCCGGGCTGACTCGTTATATCGCAATGCCCACCTACTAATTCAGCTCTCTCCACCATTCCTTTTACTCCATAGGAAGGATAAATGGCTATCTCAATCTCATCTTGATCAAACCCTTTTCCTTTGTCTTCTATCGTCATTACTACCTGATTCTTTTCTTTGGATAGTGTCAAAGCAACTTCCTGACACATGGAATGCTTTTTGGCATTATGAAGGGCTTCTTGACCAATCCTCCACAGCGTTTCTTCTGCTGTGTATGGAAGGGTGGTCGTTCCAGAAGACTCCAATGCTACAGTTAGACCGATTTTTTCAGCATATGTTTTCAGACCAGCTAATACTCCTTCTTCTAATCCATGAGGCTTTAATCTTTGTATCAGTGTTCGCATCTCTTGTAGTGCATCAGAAGTAAGCGTTTGTATATAAGCTAATTGCTCTTTAACAGGCTTTTCCTTCGAAATCGATTTTGCCCCTTTGGCAGTTAATACGACAGAAAAGAGTAGCTGATTAACCGAATCATGTAGGTCTTGTGCTAATCGAGCCCTTTCCTGAAAACGAGCCATATCCTTTTCTCGTTCTTGCAATCGAACATTACGAAATGATAAATCTATATATTCAACGGCCAACTCGATCATCTCTTCTTCAAGCTCTGACAAATGACGTTCAAAACGAATACGTAACTGTCCGTTTTGATCAGATAACTCAAATGCATGGTCACCTTCTAGAGCTAAGCTTTCATCTCCAAACACCTCTCCACTAGCTCGAAGAGAAACCCCAGATACAGGGAATGCTTTATGTAGGCTATGTATGGCTATAGTACTAATTTTTTCTATTGTTTGCGCTTCTCTTAAGTTCTTTGATAAAGCATGAAGTGTGTTCAAGAAGTTAGCACGTTGCTCCTCTCGTTCAAACTGCTCCATACGCTGTAGTGCTGTCCCCATTTGAAAGGCAACTGCTTCAATTAAGTCCAGTTCAGATTGTTTATATGTAGAAGTATGAGGAGTAGCTACATTCAATAAACCAAATGAGCGATCCGGCGTCTTTAAAGGGACCGTAGCATGATGAGTAATCCCTCTTGTATCACCTTTTCCTAATTGGATTGATTTCTCAATCCGCTTACAATTTAAAATGTTTGTAGCAGTCGTCAACGTTCCCTGTTTATATTTACTCACACAGTAACAATCCTCCCCACACATGGGAGCCTTATCATCTATCGTTAAGGCAGGGGGTAACGCTTCGTCAGCTACAAGGCGAACGAATCCATTCTCCAAAAAAACCCAACCACTTTCAAAATGCGTAATATATACCAACTTCTGTAATACTTTTTGAATCATATCTTCCTTATGGTGACATTGGTTTAATGTTTCCGCTATTGTTTTCAAAGCTTCTAACCGTTGCTGTTCATCAAGCATACCAATCCAACTTTCTTAACAAGCTTCTATTGAGACATTATACCAAAAAATGCAATCCTCTACAGGATAAAGAAAAACACAAGCGCCCGCTTAGCGACGTACAAACTGTCCAACAGTGGTTTAGAGGAAGTTTTGAAATAATGGAGGTTCGATGTTGACTTATCGTAAGGAGATGCAGGAAGTTTGCTAGTCGCTGGGCGATGGAGCTGGCCGTGGCCTCTACACTTATAACGTTATACCCATGCAAACATTTGGTAAATTTCCTATAGATAAGGAACCATTCCATATATATGCACCACACCACCCCATAAACCTATAAAGAAAAGCGCAAGCACCATAGAGGTTACTCGCGCTTTTCTAATCAAGGTCTTGGATACTCCTGTATAAGCGGGTGAAGATGCATTTCATCTATTAGCATATGCTTGGGAGCAGCTGCCATATACACTACTGATTCCGCAATATCTTCGACTTTCAACCATTCTTTCTTTTCAGGGTCCCCTTGTGTGGATTCTGCAAAGTACGTGTCCACCATACCTGGGTTGATGGTACCTACCCTTATTTTATGTTCTCTTACTTCCTGAGCTACCGATCCCATAAAGCCTTGGACAGCATACTTAGTTGAGGTATATAGAGATCCATTTGGAATACTATATCGTCCAACATCAGATGAGATTGTAATAATGGTTCCGAATTGTTGTCGCTTCATAGAAGGGATGACGGCTTTTGTACATAGGAAGACGCCCTGTACGTTGACCTCGTACATTTTTGTCCACTCTTCCACCGTTACTTCCTCTACAGGTTTAAACATGCCTATTCCAGCATTATTGACGAGTATATCAACAGTACCAAACGCATTGGAAGTAGCTTGTACGACATGATCAATCTCATGCTCTTTACTCACATCGGCTTGGAAAGCTAACACGTTTTTGTACCCTTCTTCTTCTAACGCTTGTTTTGTTTTATAAATGTCATCAGAACTACCTAATAAAGACACGTTCACCCCTTGTGCGGCTAATTGACGAGCGGTTTCTTTCCCAATGCCTCTAGATGCACCTGTTATAATAGCTGTTTGCTCTTGTAGGTTTTGCATGTGTTGTCCATCCTTTCGCAACATTATTTTAACCTTACCCTTCCTCAAATCAATCGTTTGTTACTATTTCAGTGGATAGTCGTTTATAATTCATTTCAAATAAGTCACGTCTACGATCCCTTAGTTGTCTCACTGTCCCAGATTTACGTTGACGACGTAGTACTTCTAAATCCACATCTCCTACTACAATTGTTTCAATATTTGGGTGACACTCTCCGACAATTCCATCTCTTGCGAATTCAAAATCAGATGGAGTAAAAATACCAGATTGAGCATATTGGATATCCATGTTCTCAACCTGTGTAAGGTTACCAACCGTTCCGGCAATGACCGTATAAACCTGGTTCTCCACTGCACGTGCTTGAGCACAATAACGGACACGTAGATACCCTTGTCGATCATCTGTACAGAACGGACAGAAGATAATATTCGCACCTTGGTCGACTGCATAACGCGAAAGCTCTGGGAATTGGACATCATAACAAATTTGAATGGCAATTCTTCCACAGTCTGTATCAAACACCTTTACTGTATCTCCCGGTTGAATGCCCCACCATTTCTTTTCATTCGGTGTAACATGTATTTTGTATTGTTTCTCAATTGTTCCATCACGTCTGAACAAGTAAGCAATGTTAAAGACTTTATGGTTATCCTCTTCTACAAAATGAGATCCCCCAATAATATTCACATTGTATTTCACTGCTAAATGTGTGAATAATTCGATATAGTCTTCTGTGTACTCCGATAGTTTTCTTACCGCTTTTGATGGAATCTTTTCATCAATAATGGACATCAACTGAGTAGTAAATATTTCTGGGAAGACGGCGAAATCAGATCCATAATCACTAGCGACGTCTACATAATACTCTACTTGACGTGCAAATTCTTCAAAGGACTCAATATTCTTCATCATGTACTGAATCGCTGTAATTCGAACAGGATAAGACGTCTTAAAATAGCGTTTTGTAGTTGGACGATAATCTACATTATTCCATTCCATTAACGTTGCATATTTACTAGAGGCCTGATCATCTGGTAAGTAGTTTGGATTCACACGCATCACGGTAAATCCATTCATAATTTGGAAAGTCAGTACTGGGTCATAAATATTTTGATTCATTACCTCTCTGACATATGTCCGTGGTGACATTTGTTCCTCATACTTACTATAGTTTGGAATTCTTCCACCTATAATAATACTTTTAAGGTTCAATTGTTGAGCTAATTCCTTACGAGCCTCATATAAGCGTCTCCCAATTTTCATACCTCGATAATCGGGATGCACCATAATTTCAATTCCATAAAGGTTGTAACCTTCTGGGTCATGATTCGTAATATATCCCTCATCTGTAATATCGTCCCATGTATGCTGATCATCATATTCATCAAAATTCACCATTAAGCTTGAACAACTTCCGATAACCTCTCCTTCTAAATCAACACAAAACTGACCTTCTGGGAAAATATCTAAATGACTTTCCAAATGCTCCTTCTTCCACGGATCCATTCCTGGAAAGCACACATTTTGTAGTTCCATGATTTGCTCAATATCCTCATCGCGGATATTTCTAACTTCAATCTTTTTTTCAAATTGTGATAAATCCAATTTTGACATGTCGTCTAACCCTTTCTTTGTTCAACGTTAGTTTAGGGAACACATCTGTTTATCCCATATTATAAAACGGTTTCAAAGAATACTAAATGATAAACACAAACTGTTATCCTTTAGTTTAATCGTAATCAATTCCATACGGGTCTGTCTAGTCACACCCTCTATGTATAGAATAACCATTATTGAAACAAAATAGAAAATATTACTGTCAGGAGGAAGCTATATGCTAACAGATTGGAGTCAGATGAGCTTAGGACGAGTATTAACGCTTGTTATTGCGTTTGGCTTTCTTATGCTTTGGATGCAAGTTACGGTTTGGCATCATCGCGGGAAATTTCATAAATGGCAAATGTGGATTCCTGTGATTGCACTCCCATTGCTTGCTTTCTCGGGGTTTTTAGTGGTTGTCTATCCAGAACCATGGACTGGATGGATTCAAACTATCTTAACAAGTATAGGAGTTATAGCAGGAATGTATGGAGGCATTCTTCATCTGGTAGCTATTAGCAAACGTACAGGCGGCTTCGTGTATGAAAATCTTCAGTCAGGACCGCCTTTCATCCTTCCATTTACAATTGCTGCGTTTTCCATTATGCAGCTATTTAATCTATGGTATTAAAGGGGATTTACAATGACCAAACAGAACCATCCTTCCAAAACGTACTATCCTACATATGATGTTATTAGTCAAAAGAACGAATGGGATGAAGCAACTCAAAGCGTCATTTTTGAAAGGGTTCATTCTAAAGAGGGGAACGTATTATCAGCCACACACAAACGGACCCTTCAAGCCTTATCAAAATGCCTATTCCCATCCCATCTAGGCGAGCATACGCTTAGCATTTCCATGGTGCTTGACCAACGAATTACAAACAAAAAGCTATCAACCTTTCCAAGAGAAGCTCGCTTTACGAAAGAAGATATTATCATACAAGGATTAGAAAATACAGAACAAGAAAGTATCCATCAGTATCACCTCCCATTCTTCCAATTAGACAAAAACGATCAGCTTTCCATTATGGAGGCATGGAAAGAAATTGATGGAGACCCAAGGATTTGGAATCCTATTAAAAGTCATCTTTTTCATTCAACCTTAACTTCTGAACTCATAAAAATCATATACGCAGATCCACACATATGGTCTACCATCGGTTTCGCGGGTCCTGCTTATCCACGTGGCTATTATGCATTCGGCCCTCATCAATTTGATGAATGGGAGGCAAAACCTCATGACGAGAACCTCTTGTGATGTCTGTATTGTAGGTGCAGGAGCAGCTGGTTCTGTTGTAGCAGCTCACTTAGCAAAGGCAGGGCTTAACGTGTTCCTATTAGATGCAGGACCATTGCGTGACCCTCAACAAGATTTTGCTAGTGATGAGTTAGAAATGGAGAAATTGTTCTGGGATGAACCTAGAATTAGTGAAGGGCAAGATCCGTTAGATTTATATCGAAGTACATCCGGAAAAGGCGTTGGAGGAAGTGCAGTACATTATACTGCACAGCTATTACGATTTCACCCTACCGATTTTCAAACAAAAACGAGTGAACAAATTGGAGAGGATTGGCCGATTTCCTATCAAGATGTAGAACCCTATTATAAACAAATGACCAAAACGCTTTGTCTATCTGGACCTTCCACATTCCCATGGAAAAAATTCGGCAATCATTTTCCTTATCCTGCTCATCATGATTTATCCAATAATACGCTAAAATTTAGAGAAGGATTAGAACGAGCAGGTTATCAACACAGTGTTTCCCCATTGGCTATATTATCTGCTCCAAAGGGGGACAGACATCCTTGTATTAATAGGGGGTTTTGTGAAGAGGGATGTATGCCGGATGCCAAAACAACACCCTTAAATACATTTATTCCAGAAGGATTAAAAGCAGGAGTCACACTAATTTCCGAAGCTACAGCCTATCGCATTACAACGAACGAGGAAGGAAAAGCAACATCAGTACTTTACATACTTGATGGAAAACACCATGAAATAGAAGCAACAACCATCGTGTTAGCTGCTTACGCCATTGAAACGCCAAGGCTTTTATTAGCATCAGCATCCGAGTCCTTTCCCAACGGTCTTGCCAATTCATCCGGTTTAGTCGGCAAATATCTCCTTACAAACATGAATGACCATGTCCTCGCTATATTTCCTGAAGAAATACGAATGTATCGAGGTAACCCTGTCCAAGCCCTCACTCTGGATACGTATTTATGTGGCAGAAACTACGGATTCAAGAGAGGATTTCTTATGAATAGCTATGGTCTACGTCCAATCAGGCTAGCAACATTATTTTTTGAGAACGATACAGAGTGTGTAGGGGAACGATTAAGGGAGCGCATGCTTGATTATAATCATTATGTAAGTATTGCTATGCTGGGAGAAGTTATACCTCAACATCATAATGCTGTTACCTTATCCGATCAAAAGGATAAGTATGGATGTCCCATTCCAAAAGTAACGTTTTCCCACCACCAAAATGATGAATCCATACGAGAAAAAGCCAAAGACGTAATGAAATCGGTACTCAAGAATGCAGGAGGAACTCCTCTTTATCATTTAAAAGCTCATGCCCATTTAATGGGGGGGTGTCGAATGGGGAATAATTCAACTAATTCAGTCGTTACTAGCTATGGTCAAACCCATGATGTGGACAATTTATTCGTTGTAGGTTCACCAACATTTGTAACCGCCCCATCTGCTAATCCAACCCTTACGGTATATAGTCTGGCACAGCGGTCAGCAGAATATATCGAAACCTATACAAAACAGGCTAAGGAGAAAAACGATAGCAATCAACAGAGCAAAATGAATTGATTCACTCTAAAACCCACGGTATGATAAGGGTGAAGAGGTGGCGCCCATGAATGGTTTTGAAAGAAGAACGGAATTAAAGAAGAAAAACATTTTAGATACAGCGTTTGAGCTTTTTTCTAGGCAAGGCATACAAAAAGTAAGCATACAAGAAATTGCAAAAAAAGCTGAAGTTTCTCAAGTAACGATATATAACTATTTCGGAAGTAAGGATCAGTTACTTGTTGAATCAGTGAAATCTTTTGCCTTCTCAAGAATTGAAGAAGTCAAAGATTTATTGCATGATCCTTCCCTTGCTTTTGATGAGAAAATACGTCAACTAATTACCTTAAAGATGGACAACATCTTTCAATTTGATTTGGAATTTATGCAAGCGTTAATGTCAGATCGACCTGAACTGAAGGAATTTATTGATGAATTCTCTCAATCCTACACGATTCCTCTTTTTATGGACTTACTCGAGGAAGGGAAAGAAGCAGGCTTCATCCATCACTCTATCTCGTTACAAATGATGATGTTTTACGTAGATATGTACTATCAGGCCATGCGAAATCATAAAGAATTTTTTCAATCAGAGGAGTCCCTCATACAGTTCACAGAACAAATCCTTCATATGTTCTTTTATGGTATTACAGGAAAAACCGAATAAAAACCAGATGTCGAAACTTTCTGTCGACATCTGGTTTTTTTACATTTTTTATAAATGGATGTCTTCATTAATGGAATAATACGCAATTCTTTCGTTAGGTTATATCCATACCAAGAACAACTCCAAATGTCGGTTTTGATTCTAGAGTTTATATCAGAAATAACCCTTTTTCAATTCCAACATCTAAAATATCGATTTTGGTTTTTACTTCCATATCATTCAGAATCTGCTACACATGAAGATCTACTTCTTCCCTCATACTAAAAATAATCTCTTCTATAAAAAGAGAAAAGGGTTTTGATAAGGCTTATGTTTCATTGTAAAGGCCAATACAATGATGTACCCTTAACCTTCTTAGCTTTGCTGCAAAGGTTCTAGATGATAAGCAATTGCTTCATTATACGGAATTGAAGTTAAAAGCTAGGCACATATGTTAAACCTCCAGTCGTTTGTCCAACCTAGGGCAGACGACTTTCACATCATTCTTCTTATAAATAAGATAAAATCTTCTCCAACTCTTGATGTTCTTCTTGGTTCTTCAATAGTTGAGACTTAGTACGATGAAAAACTTCTTTATCATCATGAAATACCACATGACCATTCAAGAGTACGATGAACTGATCACTTAATGTATGTAGTTCATGTCGATCATGACTAATGTAGAGCAAGGTTTTTCCTTGTTGATGTAACGCTTTTAACCACGTTAGAATATCTTCTTTTGCTGCAAGGTCAATCCCTGCTGTTGGTTCATCCAATAAACAAATAGATGGATTATGTATTAATCCCACACATAAATTCAACTTTCTTTTCCATCCACCTGATAGGTATTGAATCCGCTGGTTAGCTACTTCATCCAAACGAAGGGTTTGTTTCATGTTTTGTACGAAAGCGTCATCTATTTTTTTCGGAGATATATTCGACCAAAAATCAAGCTGTTCTTTGACTGTCAGTTCTTCGTATAAAGCAATTTCTTGGGGGATATATCCAATAGATTGACGAACATTTTTTACTGAAGAGGTGTACGATTTCCCTTGATAATAAATGGTTCCTTTGGTTGGCCGTTCCAGTGATGCAATGAGCTTTAGGAGTGTGGATTTACCAGCTCCATTAGGACCAACTATGCCGTATGCCCCCCCTTCCTCAATCTCTAAGGTGGTAGGGGCTAGCACCTCCTTCTTCTTGTATGATTTTGAAACCTCTTTTAACGTAATCATTCAAGCACTCCTTACATGATAAATGGATTATGCATAAGCCAGCTTGGTGGAAAGTATGGGACAACTGTATCCCCAATCCATGAAACTCCTGATTGATTTAATAAGGTTGCTACAACTGTGACAACTGCTACACTTTCGATAACAATAAGTGTTGCAGAAGACAGCTTAAACATAAGATAAAACGCATATGTAACTACAATCGTTCCAGTTAGCACAATACTTGCCCACAATCCCACCTGTAGTAACAAATCCCAAGGGACCCTACCTCCCATTGCGCATATGGCAATGAGAAATGACATAAGAGAAACAAGCCAAATACTCAATCCTTGTCCCAAATAGTATCGAATTGGGGTTAGTTGAACTAATGAAAGGCGATCCAACACACCATTTTGCTTATCTTTCCAAAGCTGTTGACATAACCAAATAGACATTGTCCAAGCGTAGAAAAAAAATAGTACCAAAACAGTTTTATGCCAATTGGCTAACAATGCCTTGTCTTGCTGGGGAAAGGAAGGAGTTCGTTTGATAAAATTCATTTCAAATAAAGGGGAAGGCTCCCAAAAAGAAGCTGAATATTGATAGACTTCTTCCCAATCTTTATTCGATTGTGAAGCCTCCATCACTGTATTTGCCGCCTTGGCATTCAGCGCTATACGCATCAATTCAGCACCTAACTGCTCTTTTATAAATACATCTAAAGTTGAATTGCTCGTCCTCATCCACGTAATAGTATCTTGAATGGCTCCTGCCTTTATCTCGTTTTCCAATCCTTCTTGCAACACAAAACCAGCTTCCACTTCTCCCTTTTGTAACGCCTTTACCATATCCTTATAAGGGAGGAGTTGAATGGATAATCGTTGTTGATCTGTTAATCGCGAAACGATTCGTTGACTATACGTGCTCTCATCCTCATCTACAATCGCAATCGGAATCGTCGTCTTTTCCGTCGTTGATGTCAGAAATGGTGCTAAAATGAAGAAACATAGGAAAGGAAACATCATGCTGATAAGAGCTACGAATGGTTTTGTTTTCCATCTACGAAGTTGTAATCCTAGATAGGTAAGCATGGCGTCTCTCCTTCCATTGCGTGATTAAACAACCGAAGATCCATAATACGATTGACCATACGAGAAGAATGAAAATCATAGGTGTTATGGAGGACTCGTTCGTTACAGAATACTGAAATAATACATAGCATGCTGAGAACGGATTCCACGCAAATAATAAAGAAGATGGTAAATAATTAGATGGAACCCATACCCCTGCTACCCCAATACCTAATAAGCCCGTAGTTAGTAATGCCCCTACCCTTATCAATGTATGTTTAAGAATTCCATAGAAAGCAGATACGAACATTGTAAGGAATAAGCTACACAGAATAATTGCTATCCCTATCTTCCAAGAAAATGCAGGAATGCTATCTGTAAAGCCAATCATTACGAAAAATAGAATACCACTTAAGGTAATAGCAAGAAACCACTTCACTGACTTGATTATATAATCATGTAAGTCTGTAATGTTGAATGAGCGTAACCTTAACGTCATATTTTTATTCTTCATACGAGTATCAGCAAGGTGATAGATCATACTGAATAAAAATAGAAACGTAATCATGACTGATATCATGCCATGTAATTCCCAACCTAAGCTAGTGCCAGCTGGTATCAGTTCGGTTTCAAATGCCTTATTTCTAGATAATGCGAATAGGGTGAACGTTACAATCAATTGCTGCAGCTTCCCGTTCCGCTTCTCTTCTGGTAGAGATTTAATATGTAAGTCATATACAGTATTCACAGCACTTTGAGAAGCAGATATATAGTTAGCGCCACTCTCTAGTAACACATTGACCAACGTGGACTGAAGAGGTTGTTGTTGATTCGTTACGATTTTGATGGGATCATTTTCACCTCTTCGAAGGCTTTGCGTAAACCCTTCAGGGATTTCAATAATTGCAGTAATTTCTTCGTTAGAAAACAATTCATTTGCTTTGGATCTATCCATTGGCCTCAAATTCATAGCTGCTTTCATTCTTCCATCATCAGCTAACTGATTAACAAGCGATTTCGTCTCAAATGTTTGATCTTGATCAACAACAGCAGTCTGAATTAGCTGTTCTTCATTTTGAAACAACGAAAAAACTACCGAGAACATCATACCCAATACAATTATTGGTAATAGAAAAGATAAAAAAAGAGGGGCAGGCCTTCGAATGGTCGCCCTCATCTCATATTTCCATAGCGAGAACACATTCATCAAGCTGCCACCTCCATATCATAAATCGTTCATACGAATTAGAATCCGCCTAGGCCTCCTAGACCGCCCATGAAGTTTCCAATATATTGTTGCAGATTCATTTGGATTTCTTTACTGATTTGCTCAAGTTCTTGATCTGATTTTTCCATCACTTGTACAGCTTCCTTCCCTTCCACAGTTGGGAAACTTACGTCGTTTGTGAAGGAAACATCTTGTTCTAAATGAAATTCAACATGGGCTTTTGTATTCCCCATTGCAGGATCATTCATAGCAATATCAAGTTCAAGGTCACTTTTTTGTGTATATTGGTTGTTATCTTCTTTTGTTGTTTTCGATTTGAACGTACCACTAATACCAGGCACTGGTTGATTCCCAAGCTTACTTCCTTCAAGCTGAAGTTCAAAGTCTGTATTGGAGCTTGTTTCTGTGTAGTCTGTATTTAATAGTAAATTCGCTTTCAAATCCTCTTGCTGATCTTTGTAATCTAAGCCAATATTGTAGTCTACATGCAGACCATCCTTATTTGGCTTTCCATCTTCTTTGTAACTGATTTTAAGCTTACTATCTTCAGACTCAGGAATAAAGGTAACGTTGGCTGATGCTGTATAGCGATTCTTCGCTTCTTTATTATAGTCGCTTGAAATAGCAACATTTACAGCGTCTTCATCATTAGGTTTTATATCCATGGTCCATGTTTCATGTGCAACAATATCATCTTTAATATAGGCTTCAATTGTAATACCATTTGGAAGCTTGACTTGATCTACATTTTGAATAGCAGTCTCAAGATTTTCTTGTAAAGTTTCTTGTTCACCTGCTGCCATCCCCTGAAGTTTCATTTGCTGATCAAGAACATCCCATATCCGCTCGTCGTTCTTAAGCTTTTCCATTAATGTTTTCATCATAGCTTGTGCTTTTTCTTCACTAATGTCAATTGTTACCTTGTCATATTTCGCTTCCTCATAGGAAACACCTTTTGATAGAGAGAACTGATCTTGGTCAAAATGTTTCCCTAATGCCTTCACATATTCTTCAGCCATCTCTTTCATCTCATCTGCAGTAAATGCTGCACTGTTAGACTGTACAAAGTTAGGAATTTCCGTTAACCCCTGTGTGGGTTGATTCATTCGTTCCATGAAAGCCCCAAGTTCATCATTTTTTAATGCAAAATATTTACCATATAGAAATGGTGCTTTTACAGCTGTCTTTTCTTCATTTTGATAAAAGCTCCCCTGCGCAAGACTATTCCCCTGTAACAGAACATCAAGACTACCAGACATTTCACTAGTCTCAGGATCTACCTTTGACGTCATCTTTAATTCTAATGTTGATAAAATACCTTGTATCATAGCCAATTGTGGAACTGCTTGATTTAATTGTCCACCTTGAGCATTAACATTCATTTTTAAAGAAGCATCTGTTTTGTATGCTTCTTGTAGCATACGTTCTTGTAGTGCTAACGTATGTTGATTGTATTGTTCCATACGTTCCCAATGTTCTTCCATCGTATTTTTCTCTGCTGTTACGTAAAGAGCCATAGGATTATTTTCTTTTAGCACACCATAAGCAGTGGCACCAAAACCGACTACGACGATGATTGATAAAACCACGACTAGCCATTTGCTTATTCCTTTTTTCTTATGTTGGCTCATGTCTCTCTCCCCTTCTAATAAATAAAAAATCCGTTCTCCCCCCACTAGGAGATTCAATAGTTCATAGATAATTCTAAGACCTTACTTATTATACTATCTTGTAATGTTTTCGAAAACCTTTTGTAACATAAAAGTCATAAACTCTTAACTTTTTTTTAATATATTTTAAAAGTCATGAAGTTATCTAGACTTGCGTTCGAGCACTTCGAGTTGAAGAATAAGCCTTCCTGTCACAACTAGCGTGTAGTAACAAATATTTCATAATTCATATAAAGGTATAAATCCCGTTTTCTCTCCCTAGTTTAGAATTATATATCTAAAAAATGCCTTCAAACGAGGATACATTTGAAGGCATGTTCTTATAACTTATTATATGACTCTGCTATATCATTCATTCGACTTCGATTTTTTCCTAAGTCAGAATAACCTGTTCGAGAGGCAGAACGAAAATGGATATTCTGTTCTTCTTCATTTAAGTAAAATTCTACATCATCCGTGAACTTAAGCCACTTGGTAGTAAAGGTAGCATGAATATAGTCCCCACGCTCTGTAACAATTTGAGCTTTGGGATATTCCTCTATGATTCTTTTCAGCTTGTCTTTTGTAGATTGTTTATCACCTTTAAAAGCTAATGCTTCCATATGCTTGGACTCATCTTCCGCTTGAGTGGATACACAATTTGGTGAACTCGGACAAGGAGCTAACTTCGCATCACGAACCCCTATGTTTTGCCTAGCCATTTTACATCCCTCCATTTCTTCATATTGTAACGAAAGAACTAAAGGATTGCACTTTTGGATATCTAACCTAGTTTATATAATACACATTAAAACCCTTTCTCTGAATCTGAGACAGAAAAAGGGTTTTAATTAATATTCGTATAATAGTTATTGTTTGTTCTTTTTATTAGAATTTTTATGTTGTTTTTGCATGTTTTTGTTCCTATCTTTGTTCTTCCTTTTGTTGTTGTTTGGTTTATCTTTTCCTCTATTGTCATTCCATTTCTTATCTTTCTCTTGTTTGATTTTCAGTTCTTTCTGGGATCGTTTCGAATTATTTTGTTGTTTCATCTCTTTTTTTTTATTTGGTTGATTGTTTTTTTGTTTCGTTTGTAAAAAATCAGCCTCTTCCTCCATTCGCTTGCGAAGAAGCGAACGGAATTCGTCAATGTTGCCAGATTCCTTGACCTTCTTTGCTATACCAGGAGGAAGAGCATTGAGTATATTATCATCTTGTATGTCTATTTTTTTTGCTATGCCAGGTGGGAGTTTATCCAATAATTGTTCTGCTGAGTATGAAACAGCCTTATTCTTCTTAGCATTGTGCTGTTTATTTTCTTTAGCTGAAGTATTGGTATCCACTTCACTGGTTTCTGGTTGTTCGTTTTCTCCCTGTGTATCTTCTTTAGATTCCGGGTTTTCTGGAGTAGGATTTTGTTTAGAACCTGAATCTGACTGTTCTTGTGTAGAATTTTGTTTATTTTGGCCATTAGGATCTTTGGAACCATTATAAAATGATTGAATAATTTCTTGTTCCTTTTTATTCACATTAGATGATGTAGATACAGTGTTCGTTGTTCCCTCTGTAGGTTGCATGACTGATTGAGCATACAACTCATTCATCGATTTCTTTTCTTCTTGAGCTTGCTTTCGGATTTCTTTAGGTACTTCAAACGTGGCAATAGTCACGGCTTGAGGATTTGTTTGCAAGTATTCATCAATACTATTTGTAATTCCTTTTCCTTGACTGCTGTTTCCATCATAGCTTACACCAATCATGACTTGGTTCTTTTGATTCATTAAGCCAGCTTCCTGTCCTTTTTGAATAATGGTGACAGTTACTTTTTCCACGGCCTTGTTTTTCCAGTCTGACAGTGTTTCGAGAAATGAACCCGCATCGTCATTTAATGCTGTCATATCAATGACTTTCATTTTATGATTGACTTTCAACTCTAAACTAGGGTTCATATCAATATTTACATAAGCATAAGCTTGGTTGGAATCATACCACGAATATAACGGTAGGATGGCAATTAGTAATGCCGTTACCATAGCAATAAAACGTACATTAAGTTTTAGATTCCTAGGAAAAAAACCAAACAGTTTGTTTTTTTCTGGTAAAGGTTCGAATTGTACTTCGTCTCCCGGTATATTTCCAGTCAGTGGTTTTGCTTTATGGAACGTGCCATCTCTACCCATAACGACGGAATACCGACGATGTTGCTCCATGATGATTCCTTTTCTCAAAGGCCCACCCCCCTAATATAATCTTTCAAGTAGACGTAATCTTCATGCAAAATGATGAAAATGGCTAAGATGAATTTACGATTACGTTCTAAGGTTTTTTTACTTACCTCTACTTTGTCAGCCAAAAGTTTCATAGGAAGTTTACGCTTCTCTAGAACAAAGTCCCTAAGTTGTTCATCGTTGTAAATCGTGCGAGCTACTTTGATAGCTGACTCCCGAGCATCTCTATGCTTGGGGGACACAGTAGTAAGCTCTTCAAAAGACAATTTATACGTTTTCAACTTCTCTGTAAAATCATGAATTTCAATGCGTCTATACCAGCTTTCAGTTTCAAGGTCATAACGATCTCTAGCTGCTTTAACCTCTTGCGGATTTTCCATTTGTTCCTCGTCATCATATTCTTGATCAATCGAGGCAACCACTGGGTTATTCTGATCATTTCGTATATAATCAATAACTTTCCGCTTTACTACAAGCTTGGCGAAAGAGAGAAAAGAGCTTCCTTTCTCTCTTGAATAAGATTGGATAGCTTCATGAAAAGCCATCAAACCTATACTGAATTCATCGTCTTTTGAAGGGTCGATATATCGTTTGCAAACTTCAGAGACACTTTTGGCGATAAAAGGTTGATATTGCTTCAGGAGATGATTTTGTGCATCCTCATCGCCATCCTGTGCAAGGGTGACGAGTTCTTCGAGGCTATCATCTCCGTCTTTTTTTAACAGACGTCTGATCAACCTTTATCACCTCCAGCTATTTATAATTTTCGGTTTATTTGATTTATTTTTGGGTGGTGACCTTTACTTTTTTTCATTTTTGTTACAAAAAGATTTCACCCATTGTCATATTCAATACATGTTTTTCCTATCATGGCGGGGGTTGAGCCACTTTCAATATGGGTATCATACAACATATAAAAGGTATTATCTACCGTTTTTTTCATCCATTTATTAACATCGTCCTGAAATCACACGACACCAAGGAATAGAAAGGCATCAATTTATATCATTTCTTTTCTTCTTAATTCCTATTAGAATTTCTTTACAAAAGGAACAAAAGTTCAGGGCACCCGATTAGCGACGTGCATGCTGCGGCCCACACGACGTGGGTTGGTTCGATGTTTCTGCGTGACGCAGCGATTTTAATCGAACTTCCCTTGATTCCGTATGAGATAAAGGAAACACGAAGAGTGGTAGCGATTCGATGTTGACTTATCGTAAGGAGGTGCAGGAAGTTTGCTAGGCGCTGGGCGCTGGAGCTGGACGTGGCCTCTATAACATACTTAGTTATGCACAAGCCAACATTTTTATAATTTCCTAGAAAGTAAAAAACTACCTATCTTACGGTAAACGGTAGTTTTACACTTTATATCTATTCGTTACATTACAGGGGAGTCTGTCGTCTGGAGTTGAAAAATTTTCTAATATACTCATCTTTTCACTCATTGGTCCGGAGTTTGACTTTCCTCTAGATTTTCTATTTTATGGTGGTAATACGAAATTGGAATGGCCAAGCCAACCTTGCCATGTTGCTCCCGTTTAATTGTAGCAAACACAACAGCTATAACTTCACCTTCCATATTAATCACTGGGCTCCCGCTATTCCCATGATAAATCGGAGCATCGAGCATTAGAACATCCTCTTCCCAATCATCTAAACGCGTATAGCCAATTACTTCACCTTCATTCGCGATTCCTGTAAAACGAAGTGGATTGCCTATAAAGTGCACATGCTCTCTTTCCTTAAATGATGTTTCCTCAGCTAAAGGTAATGATGGAAGGTCTTCTACTTTTTTCCCATCTACCCGCCTAGCTTTCAACAAAGCTAAATCCACACTTTCAAATTCAGCTACCACTTCTCCTTGGAAGAGCCCTTCTTCTGGATAGGCTAATGATATCTTTTCCCCATTATCAATCACATGGTGGTTCGTTATGATATAGCCATCTTCTGATATGGAGAATCCTGTACCTTTTGACTTTCCTGATTCAACAACAACGATGGATCTTTGATAGGTGTTGATATCTGAATTAGTCGATAATTGAGCAGATTTAAAGAGGAAATCAACAGCAGGTAAGGAAAAAGTCTTCGGTATAATGGCGATAACATTGATAAACATCATAATGGCAATTAACCAAAACGCCCATTTGGGAAAGACGGGTCCTTTTTTCTCTGGTTTAGGCTTACGACGCTCTTCCTCTAGTAACTCAAATAATTCCTCATCTTCGAACTCTTCATATAAATCATCATCTATTATATCTGGGTTTTGATTGTTTCGATCTTCACTCATAGCAAACTCCCTTTACGTTAAATGACATAAGATAGGGCATCACATATTTTTCATTTTACCACCTTTGTTTCAAATGTGAGAAATTTGTTGGCTGTTAGATGCAAGAGATATTCCATAATAGCCCCATTATCTTGAAGACCTGGATTCGAGATATATTCAAGAGGTGATCGGTCCGATACTTGAAAAGTGGAAGGGGGGGATTACGGTGAAACAACTCGCTTTCCTCGGGCGAGCTTGTGAGCCTTCTCAGTCGCTTTGCTCCCTCCGGGGTCTCACCAACCTCTTTCTCCCGCGGGAGTCTCGTAGGTCCCCTTCACCCCCAACCTGGTAATGGCTATCGGACTCGCAGCCAAATGTTGTATGTCTGGGTAGATTATAAGGACAAATAAAACTTTATTTTTTACAAACAGCGAACTAATGTCCATTAGCTTTCTTGCCACAGAATTTTTTGTTATGAACCAATTGTGATACTAGAACTTACTAGGGTGTAGACCATCAGAAGATATTCAAATATCTCAACCTCTCTAAGTTCGCTATGTTTCCGTTGCTCCCAATACTAGCAAAGGTGGCCGTGGAACAAGGAGACTCCCGCCGGAGAAAGAGGTAGGCAAGACCCCACAGAGCCCCGATTTTTGGGCTCGAGGAGGCTTGCCAGCTCGCCGGCAGGACGCGAGTTGTTCCACGGCCACCTTTATTCTAACTAAATCTACGGAAACATCGCTCCTTCGGGATTACCAAATTTATCTCGATTTCAAGTATTCCAGATTATTCCTCTTATGCTGAATAGCTTCTCTCTTCCAGTTATTTTTCATAATCCTTCTAACCTAAAAAAAGATAGATGCATACCGCATCTATCTTTTTTGTTATGAAATTGCCGCTTCCTCTAGTCTCCCTTGTTGCATTTGATACATTTGATAGTAAATACCATTTTCTTTAATGAGAGATTCATGATTTCCTTGTTCTACAATTCTACCGTGATCCAACACAAATATTTGGTCTGCTTGTTGGATTGTAGATAGGCGGTGTGCAATTACTAGTGTTGTTCTTCCTTTTTTAAGAACGTTTAAAGCCTCTTGTATGATACCTTCTGTCTCTGTATCAATATTGGCTGTTGCTTCATCCAATATTAATATAGCTGGATCAAATGCCAGGGCTCTGGCAAATGAAATTAGCTGTCGTTCTCCAGTTGACAAAGTGCTTCCTTTTTCTTTCACAGGTTCATCATATTTATTAGGAAATTTCTCTATGAAACGATCAGCGCCAACCTCTTGCAATGCTTTTATTGCTCGTTCTTTCGAAATGGTAGGATCCCCCATCGTAACATTGGATAATATGGTTCCTGTAAAAATAAACGGATCTTGAAGAACAATCCCCATATGACTTCGTACTTGTTGTCGTGATAAGGTTTTTGTATCCATACCATCAATCGATATGGTCCCTTTTTGTGGGTCATAAAAACGGAAAAGCAAATTCATAACTGAGCTTTTCCCAGAACCTGTGTGCCCAACAAATGCGATTGTTTCGCCCTCTTGTGTTTGCAAGGAAATATCCTTTAGTATATAATCATCCTTTTCATATGCAAAAGAAACATGATCAAACGTAATGTTGCCTCTATATCGAGGAATAGGTTGATTATTAACTTCTTCTCCTTCATGATCCATAAGTTCAAATACACGGCTTGATGCAACACGAGCTTGCTCAAGTTGAGATAATTGATTAACTACATCAATAACTGGTTGGAACAAGCGATTTAAATAGTCAACAAATGCATAGAGTAACCCAACTGATACGACGCCACCAACCCCCATGGAAGCTCCTCCAAAGTACCAGATAAATGCTACAAACGCTAAGTTTCGTAGTACGTTTACTAAATTAAAGGATGTTAGGGAATTTAGATTTAGTAGCTTATTTTGATACGTGAAGTGACGGGTGTTCATTTCTTCAAACTCTTCTGTCGTTTGTTTTTGTCTACGAAATGCTTGAATGATAGGCATACCCTGAATCGCTTCATTGATATTACCATTCAAGTCACTAATCGTTGAGCGGATTACATCATTGTACTTACCTGCATATGCTTTATACAGTTTCATCCAGAGCGCCATAATTGGAATAAGCAATAGACAGATTGCAGCTAGCTTTGCGTTGAGTAGAAATAAGGCAATGTAGATTCCGAACATATAAATTAAACTTGTAACGAAAGTTGCTAGCACCTTTTCATACAATTCACGAATTGCCTCTGTATCATTTGTAACTCGAGCTACAATTTTACCTGCAGGGCGATTGATGAAGTAATCAATTGGGACTCGTTGAATATGAGCAAAAACATCTTTTCTCATCTTCTGGATGATTTTGTTGGAAGATACCTGTAACAAATAGGTTTGCCAATATTGAAATACTGCTGCAATCAATAACAACACAACATACAAACCAAGCAACCATTTTATTGCACTTGTTTCCGGTTTAAAGAATGCATACAACTCATCCAATTGTAATCCGGTTGCGTTTACTTCTACTGTCTCATCCGGTGTGGTAATCGTAAGGACACCATCCTCGAATGATTTATTACCCTCTGTTGGTACATCTTCCTCTATAAAGTAATAGCTTTTTCCAGCTTGTAAAATTGTTGCGGTATCTACTTTTTCATCAGTTGAATCGATGCGATCAGCTCGTTTGTAAGGCTCTCCTTGATATAATACTGTGTGAGAGCCTTCTTCCTCTTGCACCTGATACCAATTTGCTTCAATCCCAAGAATATGCTCATCAATCAAGCGCTTTGCTATAAATGGTCCTGTCAGTTCAAGTGCTACGGCAATGGTTAAACAAATCAGCCCTATGAAAATCGTTTTCTTAAACTGCATAGCATATTGAAATAATCGTTTTTCCGTTGAAGATTTCATTAGCCGCTCACCTCCTCAGAGTCCATTTGTTGTGTGGTGAACTGCTCGAAGTACCATCCTTTATTCTCAATCAACTCTACATGCGTACCTCTTTCTACAATTTCGCCATCTTCTAATACAATTATTAGATCAGCATGTTGAACAGCAGATAAACGGTGCGCAGCAATAAAAGTTGTTTTATCCTTGCGCTCTCGTTTTAAATGTTTAATAATATTCGCTTCCGTTTTCCCATCGACTGCTGATAAGGAATCATCTAATATCAAAATTTCTGGATTCATAATGAGAGCTCGTGCTAAGGATACACGTTGCTTTTGTCCACCTGATAAAGTGACCCCACTTTCGCCAACTTTCGTGTCTAATCCTTGTGGTAAGTTATCAATATCGTCCTTCAAGTAGGCCAATTTCAATATTCTTTCAATTTCCGAATCCTCAGCACCATCTTGACCAAACTGAATATTTTCTCGAACCGTTTTCGAAAAAAGAATTTGATCTTGGGGAACGTAGCCAATCCATCCTCTTGTTACGTCTAAAGAAAGGTCATGAATAGATATATCAGAGATTGATAGATTTCCCTTCATGCCAGGATAATCTCGTAACAGTTGCTTAAACATTGTGGTTTTCCCGGCTCCTGTTTTACCTACGACTCCGATGGTTTCTCCTTGTTGTACCGCTAATTGAATATTTTTCAGTTGAGCTTGCTCTGTGTCAGGATATTGAAACGTCACCTTATCAAAGACAACCGTTTGAGGAAGAGGAACGATTGTTGGCTCGGCTGGATCTTCTACATCCGCTCTATAGCCAAGTGTTTCATTCACCCTATCTAGAGATGCATTCCCTCGTTGCATGACATTAATCAATTCACCAACCGCAAACATTGGCCAAATAAGCATTCCAAGATATACATTGAAGGAAACCAGTTGACCGAGTGTAATCACATTCGTAAATACAAGCGATGCTCCGTACCCTAAACCAATCGTATAAGAAATACCAACAAGAATTTTTATAGTCGGCTCAAACATTGCATCAATTTTCGCCACTGCGACGTTTTTATCATAGACCTCTTCCGTCATCTCGTGGAACCGCTTCTCATCCTGATCCTCTTGGACAAACGCACGAATAACACGTACACCACGAATAGATTCAAGTACATCATCATTCATGTCACCAAAAACATCCTGAGCTTTTGTGAAGCGCTCATGAATCGTCTTTCCATATCGATTCATAATAAGAGCCATTATCGGAAGTGGTATTAATGCAGCTAAAGTTAATTGCCAGCTTATTGTGATGGCCATCACACCAATAATCATAACCATGAAAAAAGTAGAGTCCACCAGCGTCAAAATACCGAACCCTGTTGTCATGGATAGTGCTTTCAAATCATTGGTTGATCTAGCCATTAAGTCTCCTGTACGATATTTCCCAAAAAAAGTTGGTGTCATCGAAAGGAAGTGTTGCATTAATTTCGAGCGAACCTTCCGTTCCAAAATGATTGCTCCACCAAAAAGTAAATTCACCCAATAATACGAAACCACGTAACTGACCACAATAATCAGTCCATACCAAAGCAGTAATTCTAGTAATCGTCCCGTTGTTAATGTTTCAAACTGAATCGCGTCAATCGCCATCCCAATAATTTTCGGTGGGATAATGTCGATGGCGCTAACAAAAATTAACATGACAATTGCTGCAGTGTACCGAATCCAATAATCCTTAAAAAACCACTGGAGTTTTCCTAAAACTGAAAACATACGTTCACCTTCTTTTCCAAATATTCATTTGTTATCCGCCTGTTGCCTTCCAATCCTTTACTACCTTTCCTACTGAACTGTTGCTCATTTGTAACTCCTCCTTTATTAGAATGTTTATATAAAGCTTGAAGCTTTATAAAGAAAAACAAAAGCTCGGGGCTCCCGCTTAGCGACGTATGGGCTGCGGCCTACACGACGTAGTTTGGTTCGCTGTTGACCTTATCGTACAGAAGTGAGGGAAGAACACTAGTCGCTGGGAGCTGGACGTGGTGTATAACCTATAAAGTTATAAACAACCAAATTTTGTATAAACTCCTAGACAATAAAAAAACGCATACGTCCGGTGACGTATGCGAGCATAAAAAAAGAGTCACGAACATAGACGTGACCCTTTACTTACAGTTGTAGATCCTTTTATCCTACTGACACAAGAATAAAGAGGGAAGGTCACTTATTTTATTCAACTCATGGCAATCAAACTTTGAAATCAACATAATGTAACCTCCCTTTTATTCGTAAGATGTACAAAGTATATAATTTTCAAAATCTTAAGTCAACAATTATCAGGAAAACTTTTCTACTTTTTTACTATATGAGCGTGGAAAAGATTTAGAACGGTAAATGCCTATGCTAATATATAACTTTGAAATTATAAAAAAAGCCGCTCATATAAGAACAGCAATAGCTTATAACTAGTTATTCAAATTTAATATCCTGCCCTAAGAATATGACGGATAAAAGCGAAGCTACTATCAGCAATACAAATATAATCGATAGCGATCTTGATACATTTGCCCTTTGTACTTCTCTCCAACGAACAGGTCTAATGCCTGTTAATGAAAATACAATGACTGCAGACAATAAAATACACATGATGTTGACTGTAACGAGTAAAAATGATCCATATGCCTCAGGCCATAAACCTTTTCCGATAGACATTCCAAGTGCAATATTTGGTGGAAGCAACGCTACAGCTACCATAACCCCCACAAGGTTGCCTGCCTTTCTATTCAGTGTTGCGATTGACCCTGCTCCACCTGCTGCTAAGGCAAGGAAGAAATCGGATAGTGTCACTTCTGTCCGTGCTAAATACTGCCTCGTATTGATATCAATGTGAAAGAACATGTTAAAAATAATGGCAATGATAATGACAATACCCACGCCTAACAAAGATGTAAGTGCCGCTTTTCCTAACAATTTATAGTCACCTAATATAGCTGCAAAAGCTGTTGCAATAACGGGCCCTATAAGAGGTGCGATTACCATAGACCCAATAACAACAGCGTCACTATCCTTAATGAATCCCATTGTACCTACTACAGCAGATAAAAAAATCAAAAGCGTGTAGTTTAAAGTAGTTAAGCTGTTTTTCTCTACATACGTTAATAACTCATGTCTACTGGCACGCATCAGCATGGTCTTATCATCTTCATCCTCGTCCTGTTCATTTTCCTCTTTTTCTTCTGTTTCCTCATTTAATGTAGATCTAGATAAATAAGTTCTTACTGGAATTAGGAGCGTCTCAAAACCATCTACTACATTCGATACACTCTCTAAGTAATTTAATATTTCCTCTACTTCATCTGTATTCACGAGAATTCGTACAAGCATCCGTTCTTTAGATTCACTCGATACCCAATATGAAGTATGGGTATGCTCTCGCAACTTCTCATCTACAGATTCGAAATGTTTATTTGGGATGTAGGCTTCAATTAATTGTAGACTCATCTTGTTCATCCTATCTTTTGAACGAGGTAGTAGATTGTACTAGTTCTTATAATTGATGAATACAGGAGCTCGTTTTGCTTTAGTATTAGTGAATTTAGTAGTTTTATGTGTGAAACATCATAATATAGTCAAAATCCAACTACAACTACAATTCTTTTCAGAAAAAAGGCTTAACTTCTCATAATCCCACCAATTTCTCTCATACTAAGACTAACTTTCCACAAAAGGATGAATCCATCATGAGAAAAAACAAAAGAAAGTCAACCAGCAGCAGCTCTAATAGCAGCTTCCCATATACGATTGAAGAAATTCACCAGAAATTGAAGGATATTTTTAATGAAAGTCCTGATTTAAATATGATTGAATACACCATCCAACAAAAAAAGGTAGCCATCTTTTATATCACCTACCAAATTAATAAAGTTCAACTAAACAAAAGTTTACTTCCACCACTTTTAAAGATTCAGCAACAACCCCTTGATCATAAAGTCATTTTAAATGAACTGCCATTAGGTGGAGGGGACGCACAAGATAACATAGATAAAATTGCTTCAAACCTAATACACGGATCAGCATGTGTATATGTTGAGCAGGATGATAAAGCGCTAACCTACCTTATCCCTGAACTAGAAAGAAGATCGATTAGTCGTGCTGAAAATGAATCCCTTGTATTTGGGCCGCAAATTTCATTTACAGAATCAATTGTGTCCAACTTAAACATTATTCGTTGGCGTATGGATACGCCTGATTTGGAAGTTAAAAAAATTATTGTGGGGGATCGAATTCCAACAGAGGTTCGGGTTATTTATCTAAAATCACTTGCAGATGATGAGAACGTAAACACTGTACAACAGCGCATTGAAGAGTTAGAAGTAGATGATGTACTTGATAGCTCTGTGTTAGCTCAACTTATAGAGGACAATAGTAGAAGTATATTTCCCCAAATATTGCAAACAGAATTGCCAGACAGACTGTGCTATGCGTTGAAAAAAGGAAAAGTCGGAGTGTTACTTGATAAGAGCCCTAATGTGTTAATTGCACCATCTACCGTGTTCTCCTTCTTAGAAACAACGGAAGATGTCTATATGAGGTGGAACATGGGTACGTTTGCAAGAATTTTACGGTTATCGGCCATGATTCTATCTATTTTGTTAACACCTGCCTATGTAGCAGCCCTGACCTTTCATTATGAGGTTATTCCATCATCCATGCTTGTATCATTGGGACAGTCAAGAGCGACAGTTCCGTTCCCACCTATATTAGAAGCGTTATTACTGGAGACTTTAATTGAATTACTTCGGGAAGCAGGAGCCAGACTACCAACAAAAGTAGGACAAACAATGGGTATTGTTGGTGGTATTGTACTTGGGCAAGCGGCTGTTAAAGCAGGTTTCACCAGTAATATCTTAATCATTATCGTAGCTTTAAGCGCCCTGTCTTCTTTCACAGCACCAAGTTATTTAATGGGTACTGCCATCCGAATTATTCGCTTCCCTACTATTATTTTTGCTGGATTATGGGGGTTAGTTGGAATGCTTTTTGTTTTCGGGTTTCTTATCATTCATTTATTACGGTTAACTTCTATTGGTAGACCTTATTTGTCACCTATTTACCCTTTAACGATTAAAGATTTTAACGATTCGATTCTCCGATTACCATTTACAATCGGAAATACCAGACCTTTATCCAACCATCCTAAGGACAAGAAAGCATATTCCGAAAAGAAAGCGAAGAAGAAAAAAGACATAGATGAGTAGGGATTTACATGAACCAAGGACATGTCAAGATTAAAGCCAATATACAAATCACTGCATTTTATTTGTTCTTCATTATTCACACCATGCAAATTGGGGCAGGAATCATGGGGGTTCCCCAAATAATTTATAAAGAATCTCAAAACAATGCTTGGATTTCTGTGCTTATTGCAGGCGTGTTCTTACACTTGACCATTTTTGTTATGATTTCCCTTCTGGAACAATACAAAAATGCTGATTTATTTGCTATTCAGAAAGATGTTTTTGGAAAATGGATTAGCCGAATACTGGGTACCTTTTACATTCTATATATTTTAACTGTAACAAGTAGCATCATGCTGAATTATACAGAAGTAGTTCAAGTCTTTATCTTTCCTAAGATGCCTTCTCTTCAAATTACGTTTTTCCTATTGTTCTTAGCTACTTATGCTATTACAGGCGGATTTCGAGTGGTAGTAGGATCAGCTTATTTGTTCTTTTTTCTAACAATTTGGCTTGTTTTTTCGCTTTATGAACCAGTAAGATATATAGATTGGGACCATTATCTTCCCGTTATCCAAGCTAGTCCAAAAGAGTTAATGATGGGTGCCTTTAAAACCACGTTTTCCGTTTTAGGTTTAGAGGTTTTACTGTTTGTATATCCTTTCATTAGTAATAAAAACAAAGTACCTATTGTAGCCCATCTAGCTGTATTACTAACTACCATCTTAACTTTCTTGGTCACCTTTATTTCAATTGGATATTTTAGCGGACCTCAACTGGAAGGACAAATCTGGCCAACATTAGCTATGTTTAAGATCATCCAATTTTCTATATTAGAACGATTTGACTTTATTGCAGTTGCATTTTGGGGATTTGTTATCTTGCCTAATGTTATTTTATTTATATGGCTTGCGAGCTATGGAGCTAAACGTCTGTATCATGTAAAACAAAAGCATGCCCTTTATGTAATTGTTCTTCTTTTATATGCATTCACGAATATTGTTGAATTTCGTTTCAGCATAGATACCCTCACAGACCTTTCTGCTAAAGTGGGATTTTATACGGTGTTTGTTTATCCATTTCTCCTTCTGTTGATTGTCCTAGTGAAGAAAAAACTCACAAAGAGCAAAGGAAGTGGCTCGAATTGAAAAAAATGATGCTGCTATTTTTATGTACGGTACTGTTCTTAACGAGCTGTGTTGAAAAAAAACACCTTGAGCAAATTGGGATTGTTACAGCAGTTGGCTTCGATATGCTTGAAGAAGAAGGATGGTTAGAAGGTACACATGTATTATTCCAATTTGATCCAAATGGAGCAAACATCTCCCAAATTATTACGACTCGTGCTAAAACAGCCAAAGGTTTAATGAATGATGCAAGTTTAAAAACTAGTAAAAAATTAGCGTCGGGACAGCTCCGCTTAGTTTTATTTGGGGAAAAAATAGCACAGGAAGGAGCTATGAGGTTATTGGACACATTAGCCAGGGATGCAGCAATTGCTGATATGATGTATATAGCAGTCAGTGAGACAACCGCGAATAAAGTATTACAAGCAAATAACTTTGAAGATGCTCCGAATATTGGAACATATATACATCAGTTAATTGAAAAAAATGTTAAAGAAGAAAAGGTACCTCAAAGTACCTTGCATGATTTTCTACACCATTATTATGACCAATCCTCTGACCCCATTCTTCCTATTATTAATGAAGAGAATTCCAAGCCTACCATCAGAAACCTTGCAGTATTTCAAGATGATCGTATGGTTGGTAGTATATCTGTTAAGGAAGGATTTCACTTAAAATTGCTCACAGATAAATTTACAGCAGGTCATTTAGAAATGGTCATTCCTCCAGAGCCCTTCATCGATAAGGATGATAAAGATCGCCACTATAATGAAATAAAGGGGATTTACCTTGATTTAGGAGAAATAACAAGTAATGCGAATATAGAAGTAGTAGATGTGGAAAACATTGAATTTAAAGTAAACATCAACATCAAAGCAAGAATATTGGAAATCTCCGAAGCGATTAAGATGGAAGATCCCAAAGTTGTAAAGAAGCTAGGGGAAATCATAGGTAAGAACATAGAACAACAAAGTGAAGAACTTATACAAAAATTACAAGAAATGAATTCTGACCCAGTAGGATTCGGATTGAAATACCAACGTAAAGTTGGTCCTGAGGCACTAGCTGATAGCCGATGGCGAGAGATATTTCCTCAAATGAAGGTTAAAGTAAATGTGGATACACAGATATTACGTAGTGGAATCATTAATTAGTATAACGAAACCCGCACATTCCCTTGGGATGGCGGGTTCGTTTATTTCTTGAGTATAGAATAAGTTTGTTTAAAGCTATATTAGGCTTTTTTTATGCATTGTAATCAAATTCGTCTGGGTGTGGACCGATACGCTTTTCTTTATTTAATGTATCAATTTTGCCCATCTCTTCACTCGTTAACTGGAAATCAAAAATATCAGCATTTTGCGCCTGGCGTTCTTTGCTTGAAGATTTCGGAATCGTTACAACACCATGTTGAAAATCCCAACGCAATATAATTTGGGCAGCTGTTTTATCATATTTCTTTGCTAATTCTTGCAATACTGCATTCTCAAAATACTTCCCACGTGCTAGAGGAGACCATGCTTCAAGTTGAATTCCATTGTTTTTGCAATATTCCTGTAGTTCAGGAACACTATTTTGTGGATGGAATTCGACTTGGTTTACCATCGGCTTGATTTCAGCGTCTTTTCGTAGCTCATCCAAATGATGCGGCAAGAAGTTACTTACACCAATCGCTCTTACCTTTCCTTCTTTATAAAGCTTTTCAAGAGCTTTCCATGTCTCTTTATACTTCCCAGGAACAGGCCAATGAATTAGGTAAAGGTCTATATACTCAAGACCTAACTTAGAAAGGCTATTCTCAAAAGCATTTAACGTTTCTTCATATCCTTGCTCATCGTTCCAAACCTTTGTAGTGATAAATAATTCTTCGCGTGGAACGGATGTTTCTTGAAGAGCCTCTCCTACACCTTCCTCATTTTTATAGAAGGAAGCTGTATCAATGCTTCGATAACCTAAATCTAGTGCTGATAATACCGATTCTTTCGCTTCATTGCTTTCCTCGTCCATTTTATAGACACCTAATCCTAACCAAGGCATCTTTACTTCATTATGAAGCGTCGTTGTAGCTGTTAAACTCATTGTATCTGACTCCTTTACAGTAGTATGGAATCCTTCTCCTACATCTATGATGGTATCGCATTGGAAAACAATAGGACAAATGAAAAGCATTCGGAAGCAAGCAAAGGTCATTTTGTAATGTAAATATGACAAGTCAAACGAATTCATATGATTAATGATACTACTTAGCAAGAAGTTATTTGTCAGGTGGAAAAGGTGGAGTTATTCGATAATCGATGCATAATGTGGAAGACTTGAAATCGAGATAGTTTGGGTGAGTGGGGTGTTTCCGTTGCTTTCGTTAGAATAAAGGTGGCCTCTAGAACAACTCGCGTCCTGCCGGCGAGCTGGCAAGCCTCCTCGAGCCCAAAAATCGGGGCTCTGTGGGGTCTTGCCTACCTCTTTCTCCGGCGGGAGTCTCCTTGTTCCACGGCCACCTTTGCTAGTATTGGGAGCAACGGAAACATAGCGAACTTAGAGAGGTTGAGATATTTGAATATCTTCTGATGGTCTACACCCTAGTAAGTTCTAGTATCACAATTGGTTCATAACAAAAAATTCTGTGGCAAGAAAGCTAATGGACATTAGTTCGCTGTTTGTAAAAAATAAAGTTTTATTTGTCTTTATAATCTACCCAGACATACAACATTTGGCCGCGGGTCCGATAGCCCTTACCCGGCTGGGGGTGAAGGCTCACCAGCTCGCCCGCAGGAAAGCGAGTTGTTTCACCGTAACCCCCCCTTCCACTTTTCAAGTATCGGACCCATCACCTCTTGAATATATCTCGAACTAAAGTCTTCAAGATAATGGGGCGTTTTTTGTATTAGGTATCACTAAAAAACGACCAAAACTGGTCGTTTTTTTACTTACTTATCTACTTTTCATTATTGTTTAAGCTCAACAACGAACCACTGTCTCAAGGTTTGAAGTAGTTTTAAACAGTTACAGAATCCGTATGATTGGTTTCCTGCGTTTTCACTTGTTCATCTAGTTCATCTGCCACTAATCCAGATAATACATGTACACGTAAGATAAATCCTTCTAATCGATTTTCTTCATTTACTACGGCAAGTGGATATGTTGAATCCAGTGCTTTTGGAATCAGATCGTGTACATACTCATCTTTTGATACAGTTTGAATTGGGTCTGTTTTCATCACATCATGTAGGGATTTTTTACTTCGCACACCTTCCACAGCATCATCAATGGTCACCAATCCTTGAAGATGTCGCTGACGATCAACAACGAATACACTTGATATGCCGTTCTCCTCCATCTCACGTATTGCTACTTTCAAGCCACCTTTAATAGAAACCAGCGCATTTGGCTTTATCATGATATGTTCCGCTCGTAGTACTTTGGATCGGTCTATATCTGCTATGAAGTTGGCTATATAATCATTAGCTGGCTCTTCTAGAATTTCTTCCGGTGTACCAATTTGAACCACTTTACCATCTTTCATCACAGCTACACGGTCTCCAATCTTGAAAGCCTCGTTCACATCGTGAGTAATGAAAATGATGGTTTTTTGAAGACGTTCTTGAATATCTAACAGCTCAAGCTGCATTTCTCGACGGATTAATGGATCCAATGCACTAAACGGCTCGTCCATTAAAAGAATGTCAGGGTCATTCGCGAGAGCTCGAGCTAAACCTACACGCTGTTGCATACCACCTGATAGTTCGTCAGGATATTTTTCCTCATATCCTTTAAGACCAACTACTTCAATGTTTTTCATCGCAATCTCATGTCGTTCTTCTTTTGAAATCCCACGAATTTCTAAGCCATACTCTACATTGCCAAGTACTGTACGATGACTAAATAATCCGAAATGTTGGAAAACCATTGCAATCTTATCTTGGCGAAACTTCTTTAATTGATTGTGATTATAATCTACAATATTTTCATCATCTACATAGATAGACCCTGATGTAGGTTTATTTAATAGATTTAGGCAACGGATTAAAGTTGATTTCCCACTACCTGATAGGCCCATAATGACAAATATTTCACCCTGATTTACGTTCATAGATGCATTATAGACTCCCACCGTGTGGCCAGTCTCATCTAGTATTTGGTCCTTCTCTTTTCCTTCTTCCACCATAGGAATAATGGATTTTGGCTTCGGCCCAAATATTTTTGATATATTTTCGATTCTCAATTTCTCACTCATTAGTTTGCCCCCCTGTGTTTTTGGAAGCGGTCTGCGACACCACCCGTAATGCGGTCAATTAAAATCGCTAAAAATACAATACTAATTCCTGCTTCAAATCCTAACGATAAATCAATTCGGTTAATAGAAATCAATACTTGTTCTCCAAGTCCTTTTGCACCTACCATTGATGCAATAACCACCATAGCCAATGCCATCATTGTCGTTTGGTTCACACCAGCCATTATGGTTGGTAATGCTTGTGGTAGTTGCACCTTCTTTAACATTTGCCACCTTGATGACCCAAATGATTCAGCTGATTCAATTACTTCAGCATTAACATTTCGTATTGCTAATTCTGTTAATCGAATAACCGGTGGAATAGCATAGATTAAAGTCGCAAAAACTGCAGCAACGTTTCCTAATCCAAAGAAGAAGATAGCTGGAATCAAATAAACGAAACTCGGCATTGTCTGCATTGCATCCAATATCGGTCTCATCACAAAGGAGAACCCTCTACTAAATGCCATCCAAACACCAAGAGGTATTCCAAATAATAAGGAAATAAATACGGATGTTACCACTATGGAAATTGTTGTCATAAGAACTTCCCATAAGCCAAATGTTCCGACTAAGAATATAAAGAAACCATATAAAACACCAGCACCTAAGGACTTAAAACGCCATCCTAATAAAAATACTAAAATGATAAATAACCACCAAGGCAAGAACAGTAATCCTTGTTCAATTCCTAACATCGTTCTAGAAGCAATGAAGAAAATAAAGTCAAATAATGGAGCAAATACATCATTGATCCACATAATAAAACTTTCTACATAGTCTCCTAAACTAAGTTGTATATCTGGAAAATGCTCATTCATTAACTTTCCCTCTCTCTATTTTTTTGGTATTTGTATTAAAAAAGTAGTTGGCCAGTAGATGTGGTCAACTACTTTTTTATTGTGATTACAGGGCGTCAATTACTTTCTTAGCAACTTCTTTTGATACCCACTCTGTCCATAAGTCTTCATGTTTCTTCATCCACCAAATCGCTGCTTCCTCAGCTGAAGCGTCATTCTCCTTCATATACTTCAAGGATTCTCCAGTTAATTCACTGCTTGTTTCATAATTTGATAGAAAATCAACTACATTCGGTGCTTGTTCCGTCATTTCATTATGAACAACAATCGTTACTTTGTTCGGTGGAAATTCCGTACTTCGATCTTTCTCCCACTGATCTTTATTATAGTCAGGTTCATCTAGTAGAGTCATATCATAAACCGCTGTCACCCAAGTAGGGGACCAGTAATAGCCAACCCAAGGTTCGCCGGCATTATATGCATCCGTTAAAGAAGTTACAATTGCAGCATCAGAGCCCGGACGGAAATAGTTATATTGTTCATCCAACCCGTATGTCTCTACTTTCGTTGCCAGAATTTCACCTACAGCCCAACCGGACGGGGAACCAATGATTCTACCCTTACTTGGTTTTTCTGGATCTTGAAAAAGCTCAGGATACTTTTTCAAATCTTCAACTGTTTTTAAATCAGGGGCAGCTGGTTCAATTCCTCTCTCATCGTCCCCTTCAATAACGTATGTTGGCACCCATAGACCTTGCTTGTTATCATCAAAATTTACGGATACTTCTTTAAAGTCTCCGGCTTCAATTGCTTCTGCATACACTTTTTTTATGTTATCTGTCCACATTTCCATATGTACGTTAATATCACCTTGGCGCACACCTTGAACTGTTGCTGGAGTAGACCCTGTAGTTACATCAGTGTCATATCCAAACCCTTCTTCAATTATAGTTTGTGCAATACTGTTATGAACTCGAATACTATCCCAGCCTGCATCTGCAAACGTAATCGTTTCTATCTTCTTCTTACTACTTGCCTTTTCTCCTCCACTACCACATGCTCCTAACGCAACCAATAGAGCTAAGGATAAAAGTATAAATAATTTTTTCAAAACAAATTCTCCTTTCTTAATTAACATATAAACCCAATTTTTTGAAAAATATTTTCACATTTTTTAACTTAATTATGTACTAAATTATAATGGCCTAGAAGTAGCCAATTTCATTATTTTATGGGTTAATGGTTCTAGAGGTTATTCAGAAAAGAATTATGAATCATGTTTGAGGAAAATTTGTATAAAGAAAATCTAGATGGGTTTAACTAGAGGATAAAGATAATACTTAACAAAAACTTGTATGTATTCTTGTAAGTTTAATATATAACCTATCTGGAATATCGCCTCCTGTATTTATCGTTGCCACCTTTGTAACAACATTTACTATTATATATAAAACACGGACAATTCGACAAAATGCGTATTCTCTCATTTATATGGTTTAATACTGGCTTGGAATGATAATAGTGAAAGAATTACGTTTTGTATTGTATTATATCGTTTTCCTCTATATCTCTTCATAATAATCAAGAATTGGATAAGAATTTTTTTAAAATTCACCAAATAAACCTGAGTAGTGTTTACTATCATAAGTATCGTCGAAATTTTTTGTCGAAGTAATTATTCAAGAATCGTCATGATTATTAGATTATCTATCAAATTTTGGCTCTTACTACAAAAAGCCAAGGCGATCATACATCGCCTTGGTCTTTATACATTACTTAATTGCATCTTTTACTTTTGTAGCAACTTCTTTTGATAACCACTCTGTCCATAAGTCTTCATGTTTCTTCATCCACCAGATAGCTGCTTCATCTGCAGACGCTTCTTCATCTTTCATGTATTTTAACGCTTCACCTGTTAATTCACTACTTGTTTCATAGTTTGATAGAAAATCAACTACTTTTGGCGCTTGGTCTGGTAAGTTACTGTTCACTGCTACCACAACGTCATTAGGAGGGAATTCAGTACCTCGATTCTTTTCCCATTGCTCTTCATTAAACTCTGGCTCTTTTAATAATGTCATGTCATATTTTGCGGTTACCCATGTTGGAGACCAGTAATATCCAACCCAAGGTTCACCAGCTTCATACGCTGATGCTAATGACGTTACAATAGCGGCATCAGAACCTGGGCGGAAATAGTTATATTCTTCTTGTAGACCATATGTTTCTACTTTAGTTGCTAAGTATTCACTAAGTGCCCAACCAGATGGTGCTCCAATAATTCGTCCTTTACCTGGTTTTTCAGGATCTTCAAATACATCTTTATATTGTTCTAGGTCCTTTACTGTCTTTAAGTCTGGAGCGGCAGCTTTAATACCACGCTCTTCATCTCCTTCGATTACGTAAGTTGGAACCCATAGACCTTGTTTATTATCATCAAAGTTAACGGCAACTTTTTCTATATCACCTGATTCAATTGATTCTGTGTATAATTCTTTAATGTTATCTGTCCAAACCTCCATATATGCGTTAATGTCACCTTGACGTAATCCTTGAATGGTTGCAGCTGTTGAACCATTTGTTACGTCAGTCTCATATCCATATCCATTTTCAATAATCGTTTGAGCTACACTATTATGAAATCGGATGCTGTCCCAACCTGCATCTGCTAATACAATCTTGTCTATTTTCTTTTCTTTTGATTCAGAGCTGGATCCAGAGCTACTGGCACCCTCACTTCCACAAGCTGCAAGAATCATTAGTACAAGTGAACTTATTATAAAAAGTACTTTCTTCATAATCTCTCTCCTTTTGTGGTTGTTACTTCACTAAATCAGGATGTTCTTTCGTAATCATATCGTATAAAGGCTTGAATTCTTCTCTTCCTATTTCAGGTAATCCCATTTGCTTTTGAGTATGTATTGCATGCTCAGCGTCTATAAGAATAGGTTTCGATCCAGTTGATTCAACCGTCATTTGTACTTGGCACGCTCGCTCCATTGCAATAAACCACCAAGCAGCTTCATCTACTGATTGACCAGTTGTAAGCAATCCATGATTTTGCAAAATAACCGCTTTATTGCTATCAAGAGCCCTTGCTATACGATCCCCCTCAGAATCGTCATACACTACGCCAGTATAATCATTAAAGATGGAGTGGTCATTATAAAACGTACAAGCATCTTGCGTTATTGGATCAAGTGTCCTCCCGAGAGTAGACCATGCCATCCCATATGGAGAATGCGCATGAGCTGCAGCATTTACATCTGGTCTTGCTTTGTGTATTGCCGAGTGAATTGCTATCGCGGCACCATTGATACCGTTCCCGTATTCACCTTTAAGAACGTTGCCATCTTCATCAATCAATAATAATTCGGAAGCTTTCACTTGGCCAAAATGGACCATAAACGGATTTACCCAAAAGTGATGCTTGTTCTCTGGGTCGCGTACTGTAATGTGTCCAGCTGACCCATCATTAAATCCAAATTTTGAAAATAGACGAAAAGACGCAGCTAATCTTTGCTTCACAAATTGCCTTTCTTCTTCCACAGAATGAAACGTTCCATCATACATCATTGTTATACCTCCTAATAACCTTGTTGGACATTTACAATATAGTTCATCTCAGTCTTCTTTATAAAAGCTTTCATGTTACCTTCAAACTGCTCAATACAGCGGTCAAGATATAGCGGGGACTTTGCTGCTACATGAGGAGTCACCATTACGTTTGGTAGATACCAATATGGATGCTCAAAAGGTAGAGGCTCTTTATCAAATACATCTAAAATTGCATGTCCAATTTTTTTATGTTCCAAGGCATCAATTAGAGCGTTATCGTCTATTAAAGGACCTCTTCCAATATTGATTAAGCACGAGGATTCCTTCATAATGCTTAATTCTTCATAGCCAATACAATATTTTGTGTCATCTGTAATCGGCATTAATAAAATAACGACGTCACTTTCGGCCAACGGTTTATATCGCTCATGTAATTGATACATCTCATCAAAAGGCTCTTTCTTCACTCCGCTTGTATTCACTCCAGCTACATGTAGTCCTAACGCTTTCAAAGCTCTTGCGATATCCACTCCTATCGTTCCCGCTCCAAAAATCGTCACCGACTTTCGATGAATCTCTTCAAATTGAGCTGTTTCATCCCAATAACGCTTTTTCTGTAGCTGTTCAAAAAAGGATAGGTTACCTACTGAATAAAACAACATACTTAACACATATTCCGTCATGGGAATACCATGGATGCCTTTCATGTTCGTCAATTGAATAGAGCGATCCTTAATTGCTCCAAGAGGTAACTGTTCTACTCCTGCTTGGAAAATTTGAATCCACAAAAGATTCGGCATGTGCTCAAGCCATTTTTCGGTAACATCCTCTCCATATGTAATCCAAATCTGAACATCCTGATAAAGGATGGTTGCTATTTCATCAGGGGATGCGACATGATACACCGACATACCTTGAGGCAAATATGTAGAAATGGTTGCTAGTTGATCTGGTGTAAGATCTTGGATGGATATAAGTAACATTTCTTACTCCTCCTACTCTTCAGTTAACGGCAACGATTTTAATTGTATATAAAATAGCCACCACAACTCAAAAGACGCCTAGTCTGAAAAATGAGAGTATTCGTTCAAATTCTTTCAATAAGTCAAACTATCTTTCATCGTTATGGGTTCTTCTCGTTTCTCAATAGAATCCTTCTTCATAATCAGTTTTTGCTAAAATAAAAGGAAAGGACTTCCAATTGGAAGTCCTCGTTACGTCTATTTCATATATTTCGTGTCTTCAATGTAATCTAATAGAAAATCACTTGAGTGTTCCCCATAGAAGGAAAGACAATGCAAAGGACGAGTCATAGCTACATAGAGCAATTTCATATCAAGCTCATTGTAATGATAGACCTCATCAATACTCACTAAAGAAACACAGTCAAACTCCAATCCTTTCGACAAATAAATAGGTAAAATTATAATCTGATCTGATTCCATCTCATCCTCTTCCCCTAATAATTGAATGTTATTAGGAAAAAAAGGCTGTAAATGATCATAGATAAGCTGGCATTCTTGTTTGGATTTTCCTATAAAAGCAAAAGTGTTCATCCCTTTACTATGAAGTGATTGATACCTCTCGACTAACTGCATTTCCCACCCTTTTTGTTTAGTGGAAAAGAATACTGGCTTTTCGCCATGCCTTACTACTGGTTCTGCTTTCGGGAGGGGTTCAGTCATATGATCAAGTAACTCATTTGCTACACTCATAATGTCAATTGTCGTTCGATATGTTTTCTGTAGCGTTAAGTAGTTGGGTGATGTGAAGAGCTTTTTTTGTAGTATATCCCAAGATGGTAGACCTCTATAGTGATAGATACCTTGAGCTAGATCTCCTACTATCGTAAATAACTCTGTATTTAGGGATCGACGTAAACTAACAAATTCCATTACGGAATAATCTTGCGCTTCGTCCATGACTACCTTTTTTGCTTTAAAATCAGATTCTATTCCATATAAGATTGCCTGTAAGTACAAAAGAGATGCTAAATCCTCAGCATCAATTGTTTTACGTTTAAGATTGGTAATAGTATGGTGCAGAAGTTTATCTTTTTGAGTTTTAGTTAAGCTTGAATCAACCACCTTTTCAAAGATAGCTTCATCTTTGTACATCCGCTTAAAATATTGGGAAAGATTATAATTTGGGAACTTTTTCATATAGGTTGAAACTGCTTTTTTCGCTTCCTTTTCAACTTCTCGAAGTTTTTCTTCCTTTTTGTCCAATAAAAAGCTAACTCTTCTTTTCCGCTTGTCAGCATCCTTTATTCCATACAAAGCTTTGTCTAACTCATCATCATACTTTTTTGTGAGTTTCTCTACGATCACTTTTTTCTTACGTCGAACATCACTCATTAACACCTGTCTTATTTTTTCCTTACGTTTATAGATAGGAAGGTAAGCATAATCGTCGACGAACATTCTCTTAATCTTCTTTCCATTAACAACTCGAAAATCACCTATTGTCAGGTCCTCATCGACAAAAAACTCTTTCTTTATTACATTGACATACTGATTAAGAATGGTTTGAAAAGAAGCAGATCCCTTTAACGAGGCAACTTCTAACTTTGTATCTTCTTCGCCATCATTCTCTAGTACATTCATTAACGTTTCATGCTGAGTTCTCACATGGAATGGGTGGTTAGTTACTAATTTCACAAAATCGATATATGTCGTTGATCTAGCTTTATCTACACCCAATTCTGGAAGAACTTCCTTCATATAATCTATAAATAGACGATTGGGAGCAAGAATAAGCATTTCCTCAGGATGGAAAATATCCTTTAGCGTGTACAGAAAGTAAGAAACCCGATGCAACGCTATGGTAGTTTTCCCACTTCCCGCAGCTCCTTGGACAATAATTGGCTTCCTTAAATCTGCTCGAATAACTCGGTTCTGTTCTTCTTGAATCGTTGAGACAATCTCATTTAAGCGGTGATCCGCATTTTGGGAAAGGGATTCTTGTAATAAATCATCTTTTGTGGTGATATCAATATCTCGAAAATCCTGAAGTTCCCCATCTTCTATAGTATACTGACGCTTTAAAGAGACATTTCCTTCATACGTATCTCCATGAGCTTCATAACTCACATCCCCTAATCTTCCTTCATAGTACACATTTGCAAGAGGAGATCGCCAATCTAAAATGATAGGTTGCTGGGTTTCTCGGTCAAATAACGATACTTTTCCTATGTAGAATATTTCTTCTTCTGGTTTTTCTTTTCGATGGTAATTAATGCGGGCAAAGTACGGTTTCTTTCGAAGTTTCCTGAGGTTTTCTAGTTGTTCTTTGGACATCTTCATAAAGTTGGAATGGGCGAGCATATCCTGATACTTCAAACTACTGTCCTTGAAATCTAACGCTTCCACTGTTTCTTGTTGTCGTTGTTTCAACGTTTCTTGATCTGTTTCTTGTGCGGCAATTACAGAGTCCATATACGCTTTTGTGAATGTTAATCGATCCAACTCTTCTTGATAATCTGGATGGTTTTTCATCTAGTCATTCCCCTTTCTCTTATAGAATGAATGACGAGTCATAAACCCCTTTACAGATAGTACATATAGTCTTTCAAAGCAATGTAACTACTCTACCATAATTTGTTTATCATGACCAGAAATCTTGCGATGCGACAAATCTTTGTCTAGTTAAAAGCCATGTTCAATATCTATTTATACAAAAAGGAAACCACTATACCAGTCGTTTCCCTCTTGTTTACTTATTTTGTTTTTGTAAATCTGGTACCTTACTTTCAAACAAAAAATAAGATAACACTCTTAAAACGATTGGGTATAAACTTAGTACACCAATTAAATTCCCAATTTCCCCTAACACATCAGTGAACGCCATTACTCCAGCTAACAGAAGCATCAACACTACCGAAATCGTTCCTGATGGACCATTTAAAGGCTTCCATGTTTTTGTAACCGCAATCGTTTCTTCCTCTACTTTTCCGAAACAACGCCAATGATAAGGCTGAATACGAAAATAATTCGTTGCGGTTACCAACTCATCTCGATCCTTTATTTCTTTACCACAATATCGACAATAGATAGAACTCATTGAACCATCCTTACTCCACAATCTATTATCCTTTTATTATAATAGAAAACTAAAAATACGCAATTCACAATTCATAGCACCATTTCTGTATTAAAACATACGAGCTTTATTCCGTTATAGAGGCATAATGTGGAATTTTGCGAGCAGATTTTCGAAAATTGGAGCGACTTTCTGAATATAGGAGCGACCGTCCCGATTTCCCTGCCCATGTTTCCGTCCATCCCATCAAAAGAAAAGGTGGCATGGGAACAAGGAGACTCCCGCCGGAGAAAGAGGTAGGCAAGGTCCCCTAAGGGCGTTTTTCCCCGAAGGTAGCTTGCCAGCTCGCCGGCAGGACGCGAGTTGTTCCACGGCCACCTTTATTCTTATTAACGTATCGGAAACATCCCGCTTAATAAAGGTATTTATCTCCAATCCAAGTCTTCAACATAATGGGACTATTACAGAATAAAAAAGGAAGCCTGTTGCTTTAGGCTTCCTTGATCATCTTAATAATCTTATCTTTTGCTTGTTCGCTCTTATAGTTTTCCATACTTGATAGTATTTGTTCTTTTTCCTGTTGTAGGTGCTGTAATTCCTCTAACAAACGACCACTGTCTAGCTCTTCCTCTTCCACCATTCTAGCGTATCCTTGTTTAACAAAGGAGTTTGCATTTAGGATTTGGTCTCCTCGACTTGCGTGGCGGGAGAGGGGAATGAGCAGCATTGGCTTTTTCAGTGCTAGGAATTCAAATATGGAATTTGACCCTGCTCTTGATACGATATAATCGGTAATGGCAAACAAGTCATTGAGTTCTTCATTGACATACTCATATTGTACATAACCTGGTTTTTCTAAAGACTCATCTTTATTTCCGTCTCCACATAAATGAACTACCTGAAATTGTTCAAGTAACTGAGTAAGATTATTTCGAATAGAATCATTAATTTTCTTAGAACCAGAGCTACCACCCATAACAAGAATAATTGGTTTGCTTTTCGTGAAGTTCGTCATGTTAAGGCCCTTTTGTCTACTACCTTGAAAAAGCTCGTCACGTACAACCGCTCCAACCCATTCAGCTTTACTCTCAGGCAAATATTGATTGGTTTCCGGAAAAGTTGTTAGCACTTTTTTAGCAAATCGCATTGCCAACTTATTCGCTAAGCCAGGTGTGTAATCAGATTCATGAATAACCGACGGAACGCGGTTCAGCTTAGCAGCAGCAACTACAGGTACTGATACAAATCCACCTTTTGAGAACACAACTTGTGGCTTTCGCTTACGAATAATGTTATAAGCCTGCCCGGTACCTTTTAACACACGAAACGGGTCTTTAAAGTTTTCTTTAGAAAAATACCTTCTAAGTTTTCCTGTCGATATCGAATGGTATGTGACACCCTCTAGATTACTAATTAGCTTCTTTTCAATACCATTCTCCGAACCAATATAATCGATTTCCCATCCATCTTTTTGAAAAGCAGGGATTAAAGCAAGATTGACGATGACATGCCCTGCTGTCCCGCCTCCAGTAAATAAAATACGTTTTGATGTCATATATGTCGTCCTTTCTATTTGGTCAGCTTTTTATGTAGAGGGAAGTAAATATGCTATAATCCCCTTAACTGTATAAGTAACTGATATGAAAAGGAAGAGGCTGATGTTTCCAACAGATACGCTGAAAGACAAAAGTAAATTATTTTTACAAATCCTCATCCCTATCTTAATTACTCAATTAGGTATGTATTCCATGAACTTTTTTGACACTGTCATGGCCGGTAAGGCCGGAGCGAACGATTTAGCCGGCGTTGCTATTGGTTCTAGCTTATGGGTCCCCATCTTCACGGGTATTAATGGTGTACTACTAGCACTATCTCCTATCGTAGCACAATTAGTAGGTAGCAATAAAAAAGAAAATATTCCATCAGCCGTCAGACAAGGTATCTATTTATCCATCGTATTAGCAATTATCGTATTTATAATCGGATATTTTTTATTGGATCCTATTTTGATGAGTATGTCACTAGACTCAAATGTAAGCTACATAGCGAAATATTACCTAGTTGCGTTAAGCACTGGGATTATCCCACTTTTTATGTATAATGCCGTTCGTTGTTTTTTTGATGCACTAGGTCAAACAAGAATCACCATGTTTATTACACTTATTGCATTACCAGTAAACATTCTTTTTAACTATGTGCTCATTTTTGGTAAATGGGGATTTCCTCCATTAGGTGGTATTGGCGCTGGGCTAGCCTCGTCTCTAACTTACTGGATTTCGTTTGTTATCTCATTACTTATCTTATCCAAAGTTCGCCCCTTCTCCCTATACGAAATTCATAAGCATCTTGAAATACCTTCACTACTTGCATGGTGGGAACAACTCAAGATAGGCGTGCCTATTGGATTTGCTATATTCTTTGAGGTTAGTATATTTGCTGCCGTTACTTTATTTATGAGTACATATAGTACATTTACTATTGCTGCACACCAGGCGGCCATCAACTTTGCCTCGTTTTTATACATGATTCCTCTCAGCATATCAATGGCATTAACGATTGCAATCGGTTTCGAGGTTGGTGCAAGACGAATGAAAGATGCCAAACAATATAGTTATTTGGGAATCTCCATCGCTGTAGCTATGTCCGTTATTTGTGGAGCAGCCATTTATATTTTTGATGATCCTGTTGCAAACTTATATAGCTCTAATCCAGAAGTGATTAACATGACCAAACACTTCCTATTCTACGCTATCTTCTTCCAGTTATCTGATGCCTTTGGTGCTCCTATTCAAGGTGCTTTGAGAGGGTATAAGGATGTAAATATAACCCTTCTCATGGCTTTCATCTCGTATTGGATCATAGGACTTCCAAGTGGGTATGTACTTGCCACGTTCACCTTTTTGGGACCAGCAGGATATTGGGTAGGATTAATTACAGGGTTAGCAGTTGGTGCCATTGCACTTCTGACACGTTTAGTTCGTTTGCAGAAACAATCCCTAAATCATCCACAATTGTTTACAACCGAAGCAAAAGAGTAAATACGTTTGTCGAACCATATTCCAAGAGACTATTTCCTTGGAAATATTGTAGAATGTTCAACGTATATTAAAAAGATCCTGACGGAATACGTCAGGATCTTTTTCCTTTCCCCTTCAACTTACCTTTATTGTTTAAGATTCATCACAACTAAACGTTCTTCTGTCATATCATTTATTGTATATTTTGGTCCTTCTTTTCCCCAACCACTATTTTTCACTCCACCGTAAGGCATTAAATCAACACGGTATTGGGAAGCGTCATTAATCATAAATCCACCAACTTCGACTTTTCGAGCAGCCTTAAAGGCCCGGTCTATATCATTTGTGAAGATACCCCCCTGTAGACCATAATCAGATTTATTTACTTCACTTATACACTGATCTAAGTCCGAGAAAGTCATCAGGGTTACAATTGGGGCAAATACCTCTTCTGATACCACTTTCATTGTATGTTCTACATTCGCAACAATGGTCGGTTCTAATATAGCACCTTTCCTCTTACCTCCATGGATAACATCTGCACCTTGACCTTTTGCTTCTTGAAGCCACTCTTCGGCTCCTTCAGCTTCTTTTTCTCCTATCATAGGTCCTACATCCGTTTGATCATCAAAAGGATCGCCTACTTTTAATTCTTCTGTAGCTTCAATAAATTTCTTTTGAAAAGTTTTCTGAATATCTTCATGGACATAAATACGTTGTACAGATATGCAAACTTGTCCAGCATAGGCAAAACTTTTTTGTGCTAACGTGGTAGCTGCTTGTTCAACATCTGCTTCCCGATCAACAATAACAGGAGAATTATTACCTAACTCTAATGTAAGTTTATTTAATCCTGTGTTTTGTTTAAGTTTCAGACCAACTTCAGCACTACCTGTAAATGTATAGTAATTAATCCGTTCGTCTTCCATCATTTGATTTCCGACAGTAGAGCCTGATCCCACTACTACATTCAAGAAACCTTCTGGTAATCCAGCCTCTTCAAACAATTCTGCTAACTTCAAAGAAGATACAGGCGTTGCACTGGCTGGTTTTAGAACAACGGCATTACCAGCTGCAATGGCAGGAGCGATTTTATGAGCAACAAGGTTCACAGGGAAATTAAAGGGGCTAATCGCCCCGACAACCCCTACTGGTACTCGCATCGTGAAAGCCATACGATTTTCTGATCCAGGTGCTGCTTCAACAGGGACACCTTCACCAGTAATGCGCTTCGCTTCTTCAGCAGACAATTCAAATGTTTGTGTAGCACGATCAATCTCTGTACGCGCTTGCTTAATCGGCTTACCTGCTTCATTAGTAATGACCTGAGCTAAATCTTCTTTGTGTGCTTGGAGAAGTTCACTTACTCTAAGTAATGTTTTATATCGTTGATATGGAGGGAATTCTTTGTTTGCAAAAGCTACTTCAGCATCATGAATAGCATTCTCAACCTCATTATCTCCAGCTTTCGATACGGTAGCAAAAACATCGCCATCATATTTATTGACTACTTCATTCATTTGTTGAGTCTGAATCCATTTTCCATTTATAAATAAACCGTAATGTTCGGACATGATTCGCACTCCTTTGTGGTAATTCTTATCTCTTGGTCTATTTCCTTTATCATCCAATTTCAAACCTTTGAATACCAAACTTTTATAAGAAAAGCGCATCGCCCTGCTAGCGACGCACAAACAGCTATCCACAGGACGTGGGCGGTTCGAGGGACACGAAACTTCCTGGGCTTTGAAACTACCATGCAAGAGTTACCAACCTATACTCACTCACTGCTATAGAAAGACCTCGTATAATAAAAAAACTGGAATGAGGCGATATCCTCATTCCAGTATCTAAAGCTTATTATAGGAATAATCCTGCAATTGTAGCTGATAGAATAGAACCTAATGTTGCTCCGATTAGAAGCTTAAGTCCAAATTTAGATACGCTAGCACCTTTATCAGGATCGATTCCTTGAACTGTACCTGCGATAATTCCAATAGAAGAGAAGTTCGCAAAGCTCGTTAGGAATACGGAAACGATTCCTATAGTTTTGTCTGACAAGCTTGCGTCTTTAATAAATGTTTGTAGTTCAAGCATGGCAACAAATTCATTCGTTACAACCTTTGTTCCCATAAGGCTACCAGCTTGTACAAGTTCTCCGCCTGGAATCCCCATTAAAAACGCGATTGGAGCAAGCACATAACCAAGTATGGTTTGTAGTGTAACACCGTTAAAGAAGAAGGCAATTATTCCATTCACTAGTTCTAGAGATGCAATAAAGGCAATAAGCATTGCAGCTACGATAAGAGCGATCTTACCGCCGTCTAACGCACCGTTACCCATTGCTTCGAAGAAACTCTTCGCACCAGAAACATCTTTAACGTCAACGCGGTCATCCTCTTTTTTCACTTTTACTGGAGCAATAAGAGAACCAAGAATCAATGCACTGAACATGTTTAGAGGAATTGCAACTAATACGAACTGATCTGGAAGCATTCCAAGATAAGCCCCGACAATAGATGCTGATACAGACCCCATAGCAGATGCACTTACAATATATAAACGATTGTCATTTAAATGGTGGAACTGTGATTTAATTGCTAGTAGTGCTTCTGATTGACCGAAGAACATACTGTTAACTGCGTTAAAGGATTCAACCTTTGGTAATCCAGTAATCCAAGAAATAAACATACCAATGTACTTAATAATAAGAGGTAGAATTCTTAAATAAGTTAATACAGACAAGATAGTTGCAAAGAAGATAATGATAAGTAAAACGTCTAAGAAGAAAACGTTCGCTGATGACCCATCTTCTCCAACATTAGCAACATTAGGTAAAACGAAGGCAACCCCTTCTTTACCATAATTAATCAAATTCGTAAAACCAGCAGAAATTGTACCAATAATCCATTGTCCAATAGGTGTATTAAACACGAACCACGTAGTGATCAATTGGAATACCAACATAACTCCAATCCCGGTGTAGTTGATATTCTTTCGATCATTGGACATTAAGAAACCAATACCAAGAACAATAATTATTGCAAGTAACCCAAGAAGTATATCCACAGCTCTTGTCCTCCCTTAAAATATATAAAATAGTAATTATTTCGGTGATATGAAAATGCTTTCATTTCAACCTTCCGAAAAAATTGTACCAAGTTGTCAGACGTCTTGCAAATGAAATTTTTTCCTGTTTTATAGTCCGTCCTATTTAAATCCTTGGTACATCTATTCTCCATCCCTTTTCATCATTCTAAAAATTTTTTTCCGAGAAGACATTAAGTAACTGTGGTTAGTATGTAAAAAGCCAGCTAAGAAGTAGCTGGCTTTTCATTCAGTTATTTCGTTATGAATTGCTGGGTCCAATAATGGCCGTAGCTTCCACCTTTTGCATAACCTACTCCGATATATGTCAGCTCTTTATCTAGGATATTTTTCCTGTGTCCTGAGCTATTCATCCAAGCTTTTACTACTGCCTCAGGTGATGTTTGTCCAGCGGCAATATTTTCTGCCGCCTTACGATAAGAAATATTGAAACTTTTCATCATCTGGAATGGTGAACCATAAGTAGGGGAGTTATGAGCAAAGTAATTATTATCTCGCATGTCTCTAGATTTATATCGAGCTACTCTCGATAACTGCCAATCTGCTTTTAAAGCTGGTAACCCATATTTTGCCCTCTCCTCGTTCGTCAAACGAATAACCTCTTGTTCTACGGACTTAATATTTTGTTTTAGAGGAATCGTTACTTTATCTCCAGGATAAATTAAATCTGGATTATTAAACTGAGGGTTGGCACTAATGATTTCCGAAAGACCAATTTGGTACTTTTTCGAAATCTTCCATAATGTATCTCCTCGTTTAACAACATAGGTATCTGATTGTTGGGCACTTGTTATAGTAGGCTGCATAAATGCAAAAAATAACCCTACAACAAGCAATGAAATAGCTAACACTTTCTTCATCCTTCATCGCTCCTTCATAAGTTATCATGAGTAGTTTACCAACGAAACAAAATATTACTCATAAACCTAGGAAAAAGCTCGATTTTTTAACAGTATCGACAAAATATTTCCGTTTCATGATTTTGCATTTGCAAGAATACAGTAACTATAGATGAAAGGTTTGAGGGGAGAGATGAATTGAATGAAAGAATCATCTGAGGTAATTACAATAGGGGATAAGTTCCCTGACGTTGAGGTTCAAACAACACAAGGTCCCATTCGTCTACCTGAAGACTATGAAGGGAAATGGTTTGTATTATTTAGCCATCCTGGTGATTTCACGCCTGTTTGCACAACGGAATTTATCTCTTTTCAACAATATCAAAAAGACTTTAATAAAATGGGAACAGAACTCATTGGATTATCTGTAGATCAAGTATATGCGCACTTAAAATGGATTGAGTGGATACAAGAAAATACAGGTGTGAGTATCACTTTTCCTATTATTGCCGACCCTCTTGGTTCTCTAGCAAAAGAGCTCGGAATGCTCCCACCCGGACAAGGAACCAGAACAGTTAGAGCCGTTTTTATAGTTGATGATAAAGGTATTATTAGACAAATCTTATATTATCCTCAAGAAATAGGTAGGAACATCCAGGAAATATGGCGTTCTGTTCATGCATTACAAACTTCCTCTCTTTTTAATGTTGCTTTACCTGAAAATTGGCCTAACAATCCATTTATTGGAGGCAATGTGATTGTACCTCCAGCAAATAGTGTAGAAGAGATTCAGAAACGTTTAGAATTACAAAAGCAAGGTAAGATTGAATGCCTCGATTGGTGGTTTTGTTATAAACCATTAAAAATGGAGTAAGGTAGTACAAATCCTTACTCTTTTTTTGTGTGATTTTAGATGCGTATACAAAATCGAAATAAATCATAATTTTGTCTGGGGATTTATATAATGTATAGTCGACCATTATAATGGGGGAATGTGTACATGGATACAAAAATTAGAGACTTGGCAGAAACATACCTACCTAAAAAAATGCCTACGTGGGGTTATGATGTCTTTGAAAACTTCGCGAAAGATATGCTGTCCGATCAAAACCCTTTTCCATGTTTGTTAGGACTGGAAGGCTTTAAGCAAAGACAGTATCGATTTGCATTCGTCGATTCCACCTACAAAAAGAAAGACCTAGAACATTTAGCAAATCAATTAAAAAAATATGCACTTCATTACAAAAGATATGGACAAAACACATCTTTTATTGCTTTCTTTCAGCCGAAACGTATTCATCACTCTGAGGAGGTGTATCAAAAGATTTTTCGAGGACTCCTACAAACTCTTCAAGAACTAGATGATATAAATGAATGGAAAGACAATTTACAGAACAAACACAACCAAACAGAAGAGTTTACTTTCCATAGCATTTCGATGCATGTCAAGTACGATACACCTCAACTAAATCAATGTCAGCCTACCTTTATGATGGTATTCCAACCTAAATATTATTATGCCAACGCTCAACCCCACCTTCCTCTCCAACAATATGTACATCCACAACCTCAATGCTCTGGTACAACGACCGAACACAATACTCCGCAACCGTCTTTGCAATGGTACGGTACTCTAGCTTCTACAAATGAACATCAAGACCAACTAACAAACAAAACAGACTCCCCGCTCCTAGAAGAACCTTATGTTAAAAAGGGGAGAGGTAGTACATTAGATATAACAATTCGTAATTTATTATCTGATGAAACCGGATATGTAATCGTTCACCGTTATGCACCCAATACAACACAGGCACTTGAACAAACCCATTTAGCTATCTACCTGTATATAATCGAAGGATCCTTTCGTGCAGAAATCAACGGCAAATTCCATGTATGCTCACAAGGTGATTGTCTATACATCCCCCCAAACACTGTGCGCATTTGTTCAACCGGGGACGAAGGTTGCTTGTATGTTCAATACTTTGCGAATTGAGTTGATAAAAGGTTTCTATATCTTGGCAGTTAAATGTTTAATGGGTGGAATGCGAATGGGAAATAGTGTTATGTGAAGAAGGAAGCACATGCATATGAGCCATCTATTCTGCCCCTTTTTTCTCCTCAATATCCACTTCTATTCAAGCTCCTATTTTAATTCAAAAATAAACTTCGTATATGTTGATTTAGTATTATGTAATCATATATATTTATGAGAGAAGTACAATAAAGCGAGGAATAACCTATGGCAAATAAAGAAATAGACGATATCTTACAAGAAGGCATTCACGGAAAAAAGCAGATAAAAGCTAGTGAACGAAAACGGTACTTAGGAACGATACGCGAGCGGGTAGTCATTGCTCTGACAAATGGACAACTTATGCAAGATAAAGGGTTACAAGAACTAGAACAAGCGATGCAACATCATCCTGGAACAAAGTTATTATTAAATGGTCATGTTGCTTCTCGTTTTATGAAAGAAGAAAAAACATTAGCTGATAAATACAACATCCCCTATACAGCTGTCACAAACAACGAAGCAGAGTCTGATTTGGGTGCAATCTTGACTTATGATTATGCTGTGGATATAGAAGATATCTTTGTGCAAGATCACGATGAAAAGGGATCAGAACAGAAAAAGGAAAACTCATTACTTGCTACCATTAAGAAATGGTTCACCCCTACATCTTAGTTTTCATTGAAAAGATAGGATTACCCCTCGATATATGCTATATAAATTAGTTTCTTATTATTGTATTCCACTAGTACATGAAACGGTGGGTTTCCTTTTTCATACTCCTCTTCCCCAGTCGTGTATAACGCTGTCCCTTCCGGTAGTTTTGTAGCATAGCGATCGCGAAACCACCATGAATTTTGAGTTTTGTTTCTCACTTCCCCAATCTTCTGACCTTTTTCATACTCTTTATCTTGAACCCATTCCAGATCCATCCCATTTCCATACACCTGTCCATCTAACTTGAGAATGTCTGCATCTTGATTATTCTTTACTATGTCGCGAGCTGTCGGATTCCCTCTATTATCCTCATTAGATAGAAACCAAGCAAATACAAAAATCAGTACTAGACTAATAGCTGAAAACGCAACTACTTTAACTTTCATCATATCCCTCACTTATGTATATTCACTCTTCATATTACCATATTCCACCAAACCCAAAACACATGTCATTTAGGAAATAATGGTAATTACAAAAAATCCACCATAAAATATGGCGGATTTTACTTATCGATATGATTTAGGATTTAATGCTTCTTTTACCCCTTCTCCAATAAAGTTAATAGAAAGAATGGTTAAAATCAGCACTAATGCTGGTGGCACCCAAATCCATGGCATATTCTGTAATACTTCTGGTTGTTGAGAGGCAGCTAACATATTGCCCCAACTTGGTACTTCTTGTGGTACACCGAATCCTAAATAACTTAGTCCCGATTCAGCTACAATCATCGTAGCAAACAAAATGGTAGCTTGCACAATCACTGTGGTAAGTACGTTAGGTAATAAGTGCTTGAGAATAATTTTTCCTGGCTTACAACCAATAGAAATGGACGCAAGAATATATTCATTCTCTTTTTCAGATAGGATTTTACTTCTGACAAGGCGGGCTACTCCTCCCCAACCTAGAATACTAAGCACTACAATTAACACCCATATCCCAGACACAATGCCAAATAAGATAGCATTTAATACGATAACAAACACAAGAAACGGAAAGTTTAAAATGAAATCTGTGAAACGCATAAACATACTATCAACCATGCCGCCAAAGTATCCAGCAACAGAGCCAATCAACGTTCCAATAAATAAGATAATGGTAGTACATGAAATCCCTACCAACAAAGAAACTCGTCCACCATAAAGCAATCTTGTAAAGACATCTCGACCACTTGTATCTGTTCCAAACCAATGTTCCGCTGATGGCGCTAGAGACATATCACCAATGTTCACACGAGAAATATCAGCGGTTGTGATATAGGGAGCCAGGAAAGAGAGAATTCCTAAGACAATGAGATAGCACAAGCTAATCATCGCGAGTTTATTCTTCATAAACTTACGTCGGGCCATTGCCCAAGGAGACATGCTCTTTTGTGGCTTAGTTGTCGAATTTGGGGTTTGTGATTTTTTATTGTGTACGACTTCCATAGCCACACCTCCTAATCAAGTCTGATACGAGGATCTACAACACCATAAAGAAGATCCGCTATCAGGTTTCCGATTAATACAAGAAATGAAAACATTAACGCTAAGGTCATTAACGTTGGGTAATCGTTTGTTGTCATCGAGGACAAAAATAGTTGCCCTAGTCCAGGATACGTGAAAATAGTTTCTGTAATTAATGCACCGTTCACCAGTGTTACGATGTCAAAGCCTAAGAATGTGATCAATGGAATGACAGAGTTCCTGAGAATATGGTGATTATATATTCGTGACTCTGGTGTTCCCTTTGCTCTAGCAGTACGAACATAATCTTTTTGACTGTTATCAATAATATCGTTTCGTAAAAATTGTGTGTAAGCTGCTGTACCCATCGCTCCAAGCACTAGTGCTGGTAAAATCACATGGTAAATCTTCGATAACCACCAATCAAGGGTCCCCTCATTTGTGGCAATATCGACTGATCCAGAGAATGGAAACCAACCTAGATGGAAAGAGAAAAAGTAAATGGCGAACACACCTGCAATGTATATAGGGATGGCTAACATAAGGTAGTTGAACCCACCAATAAAGTTATCTAGTTTTGTATAGGGTTTTCGCCCTGCATACATCCCCATTACAAAGGCAAATATGTATGTAATGATTAAGGATGTAATTCCAAGAAACAATGTGTTAGGCAATCGTTGAGCAATTAAATCAGCAACAGGAATTTTATATTTAGTTGAGGTTCCGAAGTCACCCTGTGCAAAATTTGAAATCCACCTTCCATACTGTACGTAAATTGGGTCATTATATCCCAACTTTTCACGCATTTGTTCAATATATTCTGGGTCAGTATTATTCGGGTCAATTTCACCAGTGAGTGAATCTCCTGGCATAGCTAATGCCAGGAAAAACACAACCACTGAGATAAGGAATAACATCGGGATCATGCCTAGAATTCGTCGAAGTGAGTACTTTAACATGGACATTCCCCTTATCTGTTACAAGCTAGTAACCTATTATTCTTTAATGTACCATTCGTTTGGTAGATTACTTCCAGAAACATCGTATTCCACGCCACCGACACGCTTGTTAATGCCTTGAAGTTCTTGTAACTCTGCAATATAAAGCATTGGAAGCTCTTCATTTGCAAGTTGTTGCCATTCTGTATAAATTTCTTGACGTTTTTCTTTATCTGTTCCTACTACTTCTACATCAAGCGCTTTTTCTAGTAATTCATCACTCTTTTCGTTGTTCCAACGAGTGTAGTTCCAAAGAGCGTCTGAAGACCAAAGCGCTGTTGGGTCTGGGTCTGTACCAGTACTCCATCCACCGTAGAACACTTCAATGTCGTCACTATCTTTTTCAATCTTGTCATAGTACAAGGAACCTTCAATCATCTCAAGAGTTGTTTGTAGACCAATGTCGTTCCAGTACTGTGTTAGAGCCTTCGCACGTGCTTCAAATGTTGGATTTGTAGATGAATAGTGAGAGAAGTTTACTACAAACTCGTCACCATTTGGATCTTCACGGAAACCATCATCATTTGTATCTTTGTATCCTGCTTCGTCTAGAAGACTCTTCGCTTTTTCAGGGTCATATTCATACTGCTGTAAGTCACTATCATCAGCTGCAATCCAGTGATTTGATGGTACTGGTGCATCTACAGGAGAACCATAACCACTAAAGAATGCATCAATCCACTCTTGGCGATTAATAGCATGGTACATCGCCTTACGTAATTTTTTGTCTTGATATTTTTCTTTTTGTTCTACAATTTCTTTTTTCTCATTATCAAACACACCTAATTTAAAGCCAACATAGTAGTAGGATAGACCAGGATACGTAACAAGTTCAACGTTTTCCATGCTTTCTACTTCTTCACCTAATGTTGGGTGTACAGGAACCATATCTACTTCACCGTTTTGAAGTGCTCCAGATACAGCTTTATTATCGATAACTTTAACAATAATCTTGTCTAAGTTCGGTGCACCTTTAAAATAATCTTCGTTAGCGATAAACTCATAGGTTTCACCAGGAACAACTTTACCCATTTTAAATGGACCAGTACCGATTGGAGTCGTACGAGTGTATTCATGTCCTAATATTTCGGAAACCGGTACATCTTTCCAACGATTTTCATTCATCGGATAACTCCAGATGTTAATTAAGTTGTTTACACGAGCTTTATCAAATGTAACCTTTACTTCATAATCATTAATTACCTCAATACCAGAGATGCTATCTGCTTCGCCTTTGTTATACGCTTCAGCACCTTCAATAGTTTGAACATTTGAGTAACGAGGACCTTCATAATCTGGATCCGCTAACGTTTCTAGAGCAAAGACCCAGTCATTAACCGTTAGCTCATCACCATTGTGCCACTTAACACCTTCTTCAAATTTGAAAGTGTACGTTTTGTTATCTTCTGTTTCCCAATTTGCTAAGTGTGGTTCCGGAGCTAAATTTTCATCATATGTGAAAAGTGGATCAACCATAAACTGAAGAATTTCAAAATCTGTAGCTGTACCATAATAATGGACGTTTAGAATTCCTTCAGGCTCAGAGTCAATCGCATATGTTAGTGTTCCACCTTGTTTTGGTTCGCCGTCAGCGTTTTCTTCCGTTTCTGTACCTTCATCAGAACTTGAATCTTCCGTTGTATCTTCTTCAGAATCTGTTTGCGCTTCCGTATCATCTCCACTATTACAAGCAGCCAGGAACAACGAAAGCATTAACACCATGGATAAAAGCCAATATAATCTCTTGTTCTTCATGAGTGAACCCCCCTGTTAATTGTTTAAATAATGATTAATCGTAAAGAATACATGCAACGTGCTGACCTGGTTTCACCTCCTTTAAATCAGGTTTGATGCTTGAGCATCGATCCATCGCCTTTGGACACCTTGTATGAAATGGACAGCCAGAAGGTGGATTTTCAGGACTTGGTACATCTCCTTGTAAGACGATTCGTTCCCTTTTCTCTCCCATTTTAGAAGCATCAGGAACAGCTGAAATTAAGGCTTGAGTGTAAGGGTGCAATGGATTATCGTAAATGGAATGCTTGTCTGCTACCTCTACGATATTACCTAAATACATCACACCAATTCGGTCACTCATATGCTTTACCACACTTAAGTCGTGTGCAATAAACAAATAGGTTAAATCAAATTCATCTTGAAGTTCATTCAACAAGTTAAGTACCTGAGATTGTACAGATACATCAAGAGCAGATACCGGCTCATCGGCAATAATCAATTTAGGCTTTAACGCTAAAGCTCTAGCTATTCCAATTCGTTGACGCTGTCCACCTGAAAATTCGTGAGCATATTTATAATATGCTTCCTCCGGGAGGCCAACACGCGTTAGTAAATCCATCACTTCAACCTTTAACTCATCTTTGTTTTTATTCTTATAATAATTATGAATAGGCTCACTTACGATATCCCCAACCATTTGCATTGGATTCAAGGAAGCGTATGGATCCTGAAATACCATTTGAATATCTTGACGTATATCTCTAAGTCGTTTTCCATTTATATTCGTAATGTCCTCATTGTCAAAAGTGACTTTTCCACCTGTAGGTGTTAACAATCGTAAGATAGATCGGCCAGTTGTCGATTTTCCACAACCGGATTCTCCTACTAAACCAAGTGTTTCCCCTTTTCGAATGGTAAAGGATACACCATCTACAGCCTTAACTGCTCCAATAGTTCTTCGAAAGAAACCACCCTTTACCGGAAAATGCATTTGTAAGTTTTCAACTTCTAATAGATTATTAGTTTGAAAGGTTTTCATTTGGGTAATAGTCAATGTGACACCTCTTTTGCAGGTCGACTTGTCTCATAGAGGAGGCAAGCTACTTCATGACCGTACTCATTTTCTTTAAGCTCAGGTGTTACCTCTGTACATTCTTTCATAGCCTTTGGACAACGATTGGCAAACCGACACCCAACATGTGGCATGTTTTTTAGTGAAGGTACCATTCCATCAATTGTGGCTAACTGATCCGTTTCTACATCCATTCTTGGTATTGACCCCATTAGCAATTCAGTATAGGGATGCTTCGGCTCCTTAAATAATCTTCTTACATCTGTTTTTTCTACAATACGTCCGGCATACATTACGATAACCTCATCACATGATTCAGAAACAACTCCTAAGTCATGGGTAATGAGAATAATGGACATGTTATTTTTCCGTTGAATATCCTTTAGCAGCTCCAGTATTTGAGCTTGAACAGTTACATCTAGCGCTGTAGTTGGCTCATCTGCAATAAGAAGCTGGGGTTGACAAGCTATGGCCATAGCGATCATCACTCTTTGCCTCATACCCCCAGATAGTTGATGCGGATATTCATACACAACCTTCTCTGGTCTAGAGATTCCCACAGCTGTTAGTAGTTGTACCACTTTTTGCCTAGCTTCTTTTTTTGAGATTTTAAAATGGTTATGTAGCACTTCTTCTAATTGATAACCTATGGTGAACACTGGATTCAATGACGTCATAGGCTCCTGAAAGATCATTGCTATATCTTTCCCACGTATTTTATTCATTTCGTTATCATTTAAGTTCTCTAAGTTACGACCTTTAAATTTGATTTCCCCTGCATTTACCTTACCTATTCCTTTGGGAAGCAATCCCATAATCGATAACGACATAACACTTTTACCACATCCCGATTCACCTACAACCCCAATCACTTTACCAGGTTCCACATGAAATGTTACTCGATCGACCGCATTATAATCCTTTCCATCAATCCCAAAAGCTGTTTCCAGATTTTTCACTTCGAGCAAAGGGGCTTTCCCTTGCGATTGTTGAAAGTGATTCATATGTACACCTCTGAAAATTAGTATTTTTAGCAAATTTGGTAATTTTCTGATATTTCTTTTATATAGTATCCTAATATTTAACTACTAGTCAATCATTTCTTTACAAAAATATTACTTTTCTACAAATTTCGATAAAATTTAACTATTTTTTTCAAAATATAATCTCTGTTTATTCATTCATTTTAATCACAAAAAAATAAGCCCTCTCATATTATGAGAAGGCCTTAGCGAATTGTATTTATTTTGCAACTATCGCTTCTTCATTTTCTTGGAAGAAATGCTTCATGGCGTAGAAAACATCTGCTTTTCTACGAAGCACAAAATGTCTAAAACGAGGATCTTCGATTTTTTTATAGGAAGACATCAGGGTACTGTGCCTATTATACTGGTTTACTTCACCATACCCAAACATACTCGATAGATCCATCAAGTCATTCACATATTTTAAGCAACGCTTGTTATCCGAAGTTAAATTGTCACCATCTGAAAAATGGAATGGATAAATGTTATATCGATCAGGATGGTATTTCTCTTCAATTAGATCTAACGCTTTTTTATATGCTGATGAACAAATAGTTCCTCCACTTTCACCTTTTGAAAAGAAATCATCCTCTGAAACAACCTTAGCCTCTGTATGATGTGCAATAAACTCAATATCTACTGTTTCGTACTTCGTTCTCAAGAATCTGGTCATCCAAAAGAAAAAGCTACGACTCATATACTTTTCCCATACCCCCATAGAACCTGAGGTATCCATCATCGCCAACACCACAGCCTTCGATTCAGGCTTAACAACATCATTCCATGTTTTGTAACGAACATCTTCAGGATAAATAGGATTAAACGTAGACTCACCTGACATCGCATTCCGTTTAAATGCTTCTAGCATCGTTCGTTTTTTGTCAATGTTTCCTTGTAACCCTGTTTTTCGAATATCATTAAACTCTACATCTGTTGTAACGATATTGTCTTTTTCTTTTTCTTGTAGATTAGGGAGTTCAAGTTGAGTAAATAGTACTTCTTCTAATTCTGCAAGTGATACCTCTGCTTCATAATAATCTTCACCTGCTTTATCACCTGCTTTATCACCTTTCCCTGCTGCCTTTTTAGGAGAACCGTCTTTCGCAATTACATCCCCTACTTGACTATCACCTTTCCCCTGACCTACATGTTTGTTTTTATCATAGTTATATCTAATCTTATATTCATCCAACGAACGAATCGGAATTTTCACGACATCTTTACCATTCGACATAATAATACTTTCTTCAGAAATCAGGTCCGGAAGTTGGTTTTTAATTGCATCTTGTACTTTTTCTTGGTGGCGTTGTTGGTCATCGTAACCCTTTCTATGGAGGGACCAGTTTTCTTCAGAAATCACAAAACTTTTAGAACGACTCATCCTTACCCCTCCTTCATATTGTTTACTCTTATACTATGCAGTGATTGTCATTTTGATTAAAAATTCTGATAATTTATTCTATAAATGTATTTCTCTTTTTTTATCCTATTCTTGCATGCATTATGATATCCGTAATGTTAGGTCTAATTGAGTTTCCGTAAAAATAAAAAAACCCTAAGACTACAAAAATAATCTCAGAGTTTTTCTTTATAGTTATATTCATGAAGAACCACTTAGCCAAATTGAAAAGTGATTGTAAATTAAGAAGCTTCTTCTTTAGACTGTGAATATAATTTTCTTCCTAACCAAGTTTGAAGAATCAAGAACAATCCTCCTACTGCCCAATACAGGGGCAAGGCTGCTGGTGCAGTTAAAGAAATGACTAGAATCATAACAGGAGATAATAATCCCATTATTTTCATTTGTTTCTTCTGTGCGTCTGGTACTCCAATAAGGGATACTTTATATTGTATATAATATAGAATTCCTGCGATAATCGCCATGCTTATATCTGGTTGACCTAGGTCGAACCACATAAAGGAATGCGTAGCAATTTCTTCAGAACTACGTATTGCGTAATAGAACCCCATCAATACTGGCATTTGTAGCAACAATGGAAGGCAACCCATGTTAAGCGGATTCACCCCATGCTTTTGGTAAAGGTACATCATCTCTTTCTGTAATTGTTGCTTATCTTCCTGAGAAGTAGCTTCTTTTAACCTATTTTGTACATCATCTATTTCTGGTTTAATAGCTGCCATTTTTGTTTTCATGGACTGTTGCTTTTTATACATATTGAGCATCGACGGCATAAGAATAAGGCGTATAATCAACGTTACCACGATGATTGCAACACCGTAGCTACCACTAAACCATTCTGCTAATGATTGGATAGCTATCGAAAATGGTTGTACAAAAAATTCATTAAAGAATCCATCCCCACCACCAGATTTTGCAGAACATCCTGCTAAAAAGAGGGTAGATACTAGAAATAGCATGATCAGTTGCATTGTTCTTTTCATTTATTATTTCCTCCTCATTATTCAATTACGTTGTTATGGTTTGAATAATGAGGCTATGGTCTTCGTCCGGTGAACCTTCTTGCTTCTTAATGGTTTTTTGAATCCAATTAATAATGTGGTTTGTAGATCCTATGTTGGTTTGCAGAGAGTCAAAAGTAAATGAATCACGTTCTTCTACTCCCCATCCTTTTGTAAGCCATGCTGATGCATCACTTACAAACGATGCCCAAACCCGATTTAATGCTAGTGATAAGAACATGCTGACATAAAATGAATACAGCAACGGATCATTCACTAGGTCCAGATCCAACAAATATTCAATAAACATATTCATTGGGAGCTACTCCTTGAATGTTGTGTCTTGTTAGATATATACGTTTTATACACCAAAACGTTTCATGTAACTTATGTTACATCTTCCCTATTGTAAAAATCAATGTATTTACGTATGAAAAGAAACTTCATAAGTTATTACATAAAAGCCCCATTATCTTGAAGACTTGGATTCGAGATAATCTGGGTAAGAGAAATGTTTCCGTTGTATTATTTAGAGAAAAGATGGGCCTGGAAATAGCTCGCTTTCCTGCGGTCCTACACGATGTAGGATCGTTCGACGTTGTCACACGATGTGACGGTCTTAGTCGAACTTCATCTGGATCGATTCGTCTCTTCTTGCCAAAACGTGGCCCTGTGGGGCTCGACACATCTGTTTTTCCGCGGGAGTCTCACCATTTCCAGGCCTATCTTTGCATTCGTTTGGTTCTTGGCTGTTCTCCAAAGCGTGAAATATATAGTCCCCACACACCACCTTGCTATGTTTCCGTTTCTGAGTCTTCAAAATTATGCCTCTTATTTGGAATATGACATCATATACCATGCTGGGATTAGATTTTTGAAACTATCTAGTGAGTGAAAATTACCAATTGGCAAGTATTGTTTAAATAGAGGAGAATACTTCATAAAAAAGAGGATGTCCATTGATTGGACATCCTCTCTGTATCCTATGATATTAACCTTCGAGAAGAAGATTATAAGGATCTTCTAGCATTTCTTTCAAACGTACAAGGAATTGTACCGCTTCTTTACCGTCTACGATACGGTGATCGTAAGATAAAGCGATATACATCATTGGACGAACTTCGATTGAATCATCTGGCATAACCATGGCGCGTTTCTGGATGCTGTGCATTCCTAGGATACCAACTTGAGGTGTGTTCAAGATTGGTGTAGAAAGCATTGATCCAAAAATACCACCATTTGTAATGGTAAAGGAACCACCTTGAAGCTCGTCTAGAGATAGTTCTTTTTTCTGAGCTTTTTTGCCAAGACGACCAATTTCTTTTTCAATTCCTGCGAAACCTAGACGGTCTGCATCACGAACAACTGGTACAACTAATCCTTCGTCAGTGGAAACGGCCATACCGATATCATAGAACTGCTTCTTCACTATTTCGTCGCCTTGAATTTCCGCATTTAGTAACGGGAATTCTTTCAAGGCACCGACAACAGCTTTTGTAAAGAAGGACATGAAACCAAGTTTCACATCATGCTTTTCTTGGAATTGATCTTTTCGTTCTTTACGAAGCTCCATAATCGCTGTCATATCTACTTCATTAAACGTTGTAAGCATAGCAGCTGTTTGCTGTGCTTCTACCAGACGTTTAGAGATCGTTTGACGGCGGCGAGACATTTTCTCACGCTCAACAGGCTTATCAAACTCGGTTTTCTCTGATTTCTTATCAGGTTTTTTGTCAGCTTTCTTATCATTCTTTGGCTTTTCTTCTTTTTGTTTTGCTGCCGCTTCAACGTCTTCCGGACGAATACGACCTAATGGATCATTAGAATGAATGTTATTTAAGTCAATCCCTAATTCACGGGCTCTCTTACGAGTAGCAGGAGAAGCTACTACTTCTTTATTAGGATCCTTTTTCTCATGTTGTTGATCAGCAGCTTTTGTTTCTTCCTGCTTCTGTTCAGAAGATGGTTGTTCTTCTGCTTGGTTTTGACTTTCATTTTCATTATTTGATGCTTGTTCTGAACTTTCTTCTTGTTTCTCTTCGGAGGAGCTACCAGCTTCACCGTTTTCATCTACCTTCGCGATCGTATCTCCAACTTCTACATCTTCCCCTTCTTGCTTAAGCACTTCAGCAAGAACACCTGTATAATCAGAGTTCACCTCTATATTTACTTTATCTGTTTCTAATTCCAGAATTGGATCCCCTTTTTGAACGGAGTCCCCTTCTTTTACAAGCCATTCTGAGATAGTTCCTTCTGTGATAGATTCAGCAAGCTCTGGTACTTTAATTTCCTTCATTGGTATCTCCTCCTTTGTTTAGCTTCAACGCTTCATGAATGATTCTATTTTGCTCTGTTTTGTGGATGTTCGGTTCTCCTACGGCTGGAGAAGATCGATGAGGACGACCACTGTAACTTAGTTCTTGGTCATCTCCAATTAGTTCATAAAGAATTTCTTTCACGAAATCCCAACTACCCATATTTCTTGGTTCTTCTTGGACCCAAACAATTTCTTTCACATTAGGATAACGCTCTAACGTTTCTTGTAGCTGACGATCAGGGAATGGATAGATTTGTTCTGCACGTAGTACGTGTAGCCAATCCCAATTATTGTCTTTCGCTTCATCAATTGCCTCTTCTATATCAACCATAATCTTTCCGCTACCAATTACAATACGAGTCACTTGTTCTTCATTCTTTCCAAGTCCAGGTTGTTCAAGCAACGGTTCAAACTTACCCTCGCTTAATAATTTACCATCAGAAGCAACTCGCTGATTTCGTATTAAGCTCTTTGGAGACATTAATACAAGTGGACGAGCTTCATCGCGGTCTCCGATTTCAGCTTGACGACGTAGTAAATGAAAGTATTGCGCTGCAGAAGTAACATTAGCAACAGTCCAGTTATGCTCAGCGCTTAGTGTTAAGAAACGCTCTAATCGTGCACTGGAGTGCTCTGGTCCTTGACCTTCATATCCATGAGGAAGCAACATCACCAAGCTCGACTTTTCTCCCCATTTTGCACGTCCCGCTGAAATGAACTGATCTATTATAACTTGGCCAGCATTTGCAAAGTCACCATATTGGGCTTCCCAAATAACAAGTGCTTCCGGTGCCTGGACACTATATCCATATTCAAAGCCTAACACACCTGTTTCATTAAGAGGACTATTATGAATTGAGAACGAAGCTTGAGCTTGTTCTAAGCCATGCATAGGACAATATGTCGAACCATCTTCCACATCATGCAACACTAAATGGCGATGAGCAAATGTACCACGTTGGCTATCTTGTCCAGTCATGCGAATTGGTTTTCCATCTGCAAGAATAGAAGCAAATGCCAGTGATTCCCCAAGTGCCCAATCCACTTTATTACCTTCTTCTAGAGCATTTTCACGCCGTTGTAAAATTTTCTCAAGCTTACGGAATACATTAAAGTTATCCGGGCGCTGAAGTAATCCTTTATTTAATTCTTTTAGTTGGTCTAACGGTACGGCTGTTTCAATATCCTCAAGCTTACTTTCTACTGCTTCAGGAAGCTTCTTAACATCCCGCTCACCCGTTTCATTTTCTTTCATGTTTTCATAAATATCTTTTAGCTTCTGATCAATCGTTTCTTTCACTTGATCAAATTCACCTTCGCTGATGGTTCCTTCTTCTTGAAGATGTTGAGCATATCGAGTAGCTACAGTAGGCTGCTGATCAATGCGTTGATATAAATAAGGCTGTGTTCCACGTGGCTCATCCATCTCATTATGTCCATAACGACGATACCCGACAAGATCTATTAAGAAATCCTTATGGAATTTCTGACGATATTCATAGGCCAATTGTACAGCTGACAAGCAAGCTTCAGGATCATCTGCATTAACGTGAATAATCGGAATTTCATATCCCTTGGCAAGGTCACTAGCATAACGAGTAGAACGCCCTTCCTTTTGACCCGTTGTAAAGCCTAGTAAATTATTCGCTATAATATGAATGGAACCACCAGCGCGATAGCCTGGTAAATCACTCATATTTAACGTTTCCGCTACGACACCTTCACCTGGAAATGCAGCATCTCCGTGAATCAAAATGGAAAAAGCTTTACCTGTATCCTGTGAAACATCCCCGCGCTCACTTCGGTCGTCTTGTGCAGCACGAGTAAATCCTTCCACAACTGGATTAACAAACTCCAAGTGAGATGGATTGTGGGCTAGTGTCACCCTCGTAGAACGTTCTTCATGACTATTCTTAACATCACGACTAGCACCAAAGTGATATTTTACATCTCCAGTCCAACCATAGTTAATTCCCATTGAACCTTCTGAAGGCACAAGTTCTTTATTTGGAGCATGGTGGAATTCAGAGAAAATCTTTTCATAAGGTTTCCCTAGGATATGGGCTAATACATTTAGTCGGCCACGGTGCGCCATCCCCATCATAATGTCATTCATCTTATCTTCAGACGAAGCACGGACCATATAATCAAGCATTGGAACCATTACGTCTAATCCTTCAATGGAGAAACGCTTCTGTGCAACAAATGTCTTTGCTAGAAAATGCTCAAAACCTTCCACTTCGGTTAATTGATTTAATAGTTCCTTCTTTCTGTCATTATCTAAAGATACTTGGTAAGCACCAGTTTCAATTTTATGTTGTATCCAGTTGTGCTCTTCATCGTTATGAACATGATCCACTTCAAATGAGATATTACCAGCATAGTACTTTTTCAGCTCTTGAATGACCTGCTTCCCATTATGAACATGGTTTGGGGCCTCTTCCCATATCCAAGTAGCTGGTATTGATTCCAAATCCTTCTCAGACAAGCCGTAAGTTTTTGAATCAAGTAGTGGAGAATACCTTTCCTCCTGAGGTGGAACAGCGTAAATATTGGCTTCTAAATGCCCATTACGACGAATAGCCTCAACCAATTTCATAGCTGAGGTAACCTTTTTAATATCTCCAGAGGATGCCCCTTGCTCTACAGCTTGACCACCTTGACCTTGCATCCAATCTGGAGCACCATATTTATCAAAAACCTCTTTTAATGATGCATCGACCCTAGTTGGATCGTCTAAGTATAAATCGTACTGCTCTTCAATGTACCCCATGTTGGGGCCATGAAATTGTTCCCAAATATTAGTATTGGAACCGCTAATCTTATTCGACACGTTTACTACCCCCAATAGAAGTTCGCTTTCTTTGAAGTAACCGTTTGCAAACTCATCTTCTATTATAATTTTTTTCCGTTTCACTCTTCAACTACTTTACCCTAGTTTTTTAAAAGAAAAAACAAAAATTTAGAAATATGTGATAGAAAAGCACGACTTTTCATGAATATTGTTAAAATTAAAGGTTGTTGTGTATCCTTATAAAGGTAACGGTAGTAAAAAGAGTACAAATATACAGAATTTGTATATTTGTACTCTCCCCCTCATGTGTGTTCTTTATTCTTCGTCTTCTTTCACGGTATAAGCCATACCAAAAAGGTCCATTTGACTATCAATTTCTTTTTCATCTTCTGGTTTTTTAACGTAGTGATAGTTTCCATGATCATCTTGAACCCTTGCTTTCATGTTGTCAGATAACATAATTTGAAGGATATTATACAAGCGATCTTTCACATGGATATCGTAAATAGGGAATAGTAATTCTACCCTTTTTTCCATATTTCTCGTCATCATATCAGCGGAAGAAAGGAACATTTTATCTTCACCATTACTATAAAAGTAATAAATCCTACTATGCTCCAAAAATCTCCCTACGATGCTTCTCACTCTAATATTTTCACTAACATCTTCAATTCCAGGACGTAAGCAACAGATACCACGTACAATTAAATCAATCTGTACTCCTGCACAAGAACATTCATACATTTTCATAATAAGGTCTTTGTCCGTAAGAGAATTCATTTTGGCAATGATTTTACCATTGCCGTACAGACGATGATTTTCTATTTCTTCATCCATATATTTCAAGAAATCCTTCTTAATATCAAAAGGCGCCATAGAGATATGATGATAGGATGGTTTCTCCGTGTATCCACTTAAATAGTTAAAGAAATTTGTTCCATCTATACCAAACTTACGATCTGACGTAATAATCCCCATATCAGTATATAGTTTGGCGGTCTGATCATTATAGTTACCTGTTCCAAGGTGAACAAAGCGTTGGATTTGATGTTTCTTTCTACGCACAACAAGTGTAATTTTACTGTGTGTTTTCAAGTAGTTCATACCATATATTACATGACATCCAGCTTTTTCAAGCTCTTTTGCCCATTGTACGTTATTCTCTTCATCAAAGCGAGCCTTTAATTCGACAAGTACAGTTACTTGCTTTCCGCTCTCAGCTGCGCGTTTTAACCCATCTATTACAGGTGAATCCCCACTCACTCGATAAAGCGTTTGTTTAATTGCAAGCACATCAGGGTCATCAGCTGCTTCCGAAACAAAATCTAATACTGGCTGAAATGCCTCATAAGGGTGGTGCAAGAATATATCGCGTTCAGAAGCAATATCAAACAATTCTTCTTCAGAACCTAAATCTTTAGGTGGCTGAGGAATTAGCCCTTCATAGACCAAGTTTTCTCGATATGATTCTAACTCTTTATGGAATTTGAACAGATACGTTAGATCTAATGGACCTTCGACCTCATACACATCTTTGCGATGAATTTCTAATACATTTAATAAAAACTCAAGCACTTGTGGATCAAACTGATTTCGTTTAATTTCTAAGCGAACCGCCGCTCCCCACTTACGTTTCTTTAACTCTTTTTCAATTTCTTTAAGAAGGTCTCTAGCTCCTTCTTCATGAATCGTCATATCAGCATTTCTAGTAATTCTGAATTCAGTCACAGACTTTACCTTATAGCCTTTAAACATCTTTTGTATATAGTAACTGATGACATCTTCAAGCATAATGAAGCGTTTCTTATCATCATTGTCTTCATTTTCAATTTCAATAAAACGATCCAACACAGCTGGAACTTGGACAATAGCTGTTTTGATCTCACTTTCAAATTCATCATATTCATCTTCTAACACTACAGCTAAGTTGATACTTTTGTTGAGTAGCATAGGGAAAGGTCTATATGCATCGACAGCCATAGGTGTTAAAACAGGGAAGATTTGCTCATCAAAATAATGCTCCATTAGATTCTGTTCTTCTTCATTTAAATCGTCAATTGATACAAAGAAGACATTTTCTTTCTCGAGCATTGGTATCAGCACATGTTGATACGTTGAGTATTGCATATCAACAAGCTTATGGTTTTTTTCGGAGATCTTTACTAGTTGTTCTTTAGGTGTTAAGCCAGCCTTGTTTTCTGGTTTATTGAATCCAGCTTTCACTTGGTCTTTTAATCCTGCCACACGAACCATGAAAAATTCATCTAGATTGGAACTAAAAATGGCTAAGAATTTACATCTTTCCAATAAAGGGTTGCGTTTATCTAAAGCTTCTTGAAGAACTCGTTCATTAAATGCTAGCCAGCTTAATTCTCGGTTATTATAAAATTGAGGGTTTCCTAAATCAGTTACTTGATTCATATGGTTCCTCCTCACCCTTTCCTATAGTCAGAGACATATTGCATCAACTATATCGTACAATGCGAATGTAAAGACAAGATTAAAATTATTTAAACCCAATGTTAAGCATAGAAAATCCGGTCTGATTTTTGCGTTTAGAAAACACCTTGAAAGTTACTTTTTAACTATACCCTTTATACTGTTTTCTGATACTGGTTATGCTATAAAACCACACCGATACTCACTTTTGACACAAAAACATTCTGGTTTAAGCGTGTACCAGAATGTTTGTTGTAGATGATTTTATTTTAACTTTTAACACACTCTATTTATTCATGAGGTTGGAAGACAACATTAATTTTCTTCTTCAATGCTTTCTCTAAGTGCTTCTTTTGTTTCTCTACCTGATATTCTTCAGGCATTGATTCTTGGTTGCAGTATGCAGTGATATTTATATCCTCATCCTGAATATCTATATCCAAATCATCTACAATACTTCTTCTTGTAGAATCAAAGCTGAAAGCGAGTTTAATCATAGCCCCTAATGTTCTTAATTTCTTCTGTTCTTCTTTCACAAACCAATGTTTATATGGTGATAAGTATTGTTTGAAGATAGGCTTACTTTTATAAGATGCAATTAAAGCAATTTTCAGACGTTCCTGATGTAATAATCCATCTATGGTTCGGTTAGCTAACAAATAAAAAGTGTGCTGAGAAGAAGACTCTGAATCAATGTATTCGCCTAAATTAAATACAAAAGCTCCTCTTTTTAATAAACCAACATCCGCCTTGGTTACATGTCCTACCCCCTGCATTCTAAATTCCTCAAATAGCTTAAGAGCAATATCTGTAACTTGATGAACATGTTTATAATCAATATCAAAATCAACAGCAAGCTCATTGAAGCTTTCCTCGATAACGTTTGGGAAAACAGATATCCCAAAATCATGCGTTAATTGCTCATAAAAAATGCCATCTCGTAGACCTTTACGGCTTAAAATAAATGATGAGGAATCCACGTATTCATATAAAGAATGAAAGACTTCAATAGCAGGAAGGATAATATCAGCACGATCTTTTGTAAGTCCTTCCACCTTTTGCAACTTTTTAAATGATAAGGTTAGCAGATAATTTTTTATAAACGCCATATCATTTTCATACATGCGATACTGGTGTAAGCCAGCAAGAGGATAACTCTTTAGAGCTTGATCCACTTGAACCATATTTCGCGCACTTCCACCAATTCCGATTAATGGCACATTGCAAGATTTTAACCATGGTAGCGAATTAAACTGTTCGCGCAGGTAATCTCTTACCTTATGCATTTCCTTTTCCGATGGTACATCATTTTTCACAAACATTTGCTTTAATGTTAGTGCTCCGAACGGAAAACTGTGGGAGTGCTTAATTTCACGATTTTCAAAGTACGTAATTTCCGTACTTCCTCCTCCTATATCTACTGTAATTCCTTCTTCAATAGCGGTTGAATTTACAACAGCTAGATACCCATAATACGCCTCTTCTTCTTCTGAAAGCGTTTGGATGTTATAGCCGATTCTCTGTTCTACTTCTGAAATAATCTCTTGTTGATTCTCCGCCTGTCGAATGGTAGCAGTCGCTACACATATAATTTGATTAAGATCGTATGTGTCTGTAACCTCTTTGAAGCTTTTTAGTATCTTTAATAATACTTCGATACCATCTTGATTTAAAACGTTTGTTTCCTCTAAGTAATTTCGAAGTCGTGCAACAGCTTTTACGTTCTCTATTTCTTGAAAACGTCCACTTTTCTCACGAAGATAAATGACAAGTCGAACTGTATTTGAACCTATATCGATTATCGCATAATATTCTTTGCTCAACGCTAACACACCTTTATGGTTTGTTCTTTATTTAATCACGAATTGGGTTCATTATAGCATAGTAGTAGAAGGTTTCATCACACATTCATTTAAAAAAACACGAAAATAATAATTATTATTATTCGATTTTTTCAACTTTACTTCTCTTCTTATTCCATAAAAAGCCCCATTATCTTGAAGACTTGGATTCGAGATATATTCAAGAGGTGATGGGTCCGATACTTGAAACGTGGAAGGGGGGTTACGGTGAAACACTCGCTTTCCTGCAGGCGAGCTGGTGAGCCTTCTCAGTCGCTTTGCTCCCTCCCGGGTCTCACCAACCTCTTTCTCCCGCGGGAGTCTCGTAGTTCCCCTTCACCCCCAGCTATCGGACCCACGGCCAAATGTTGTATGTCTGCCGAAAGGACACTGTTTGTAAAAAATAAAGTTTTATTTGTCCATAAGATCTACCCAAAGAGGGTTTTCACTAAAAATAAAAGCTTATATTCCATTTCTCCCAAACAACAGCAAAGGTGGCCGTGGAACAACTTTATTCTAACTAAATCTACGGAAACATCGCTCTTTCTGTGCACCAAATTTATCTCACCTTCAAGTCTACAAGATTATGCCTTGTATCCTGAATAACCTCTCTCCCCTGCTAATACTGTACACACACAAACAAGCACCCCAATCACATAGAATTGGGGTGCTCCTAAACTTAAATTTATAATTTTGTTACTAGCTTTCTGCAATAACAGGAAAAGCGTTACCTATTATCGATTTAAAAGACTACCTACATAGCGTAACAATTCATTTGCTGAAGAAGAGTTATAGCCATATTCATCTATCAAGGTGGCTATTACTTCATTAACTTTTTTCAGTTGTTGCTCATCAGGGGTCTTAGTTGATGTTGTAATTTTCACAACATCTTTTAAGTCAGCAAATAATTTCTTTTGGATTGCTTCTCTTAAACGTTCGTGAGAAGAGTAATCAAACTTCTTACCTTTACGAGCATAAGCAGAAATTCGAATTAAAATTTCTTCACGGAATGCTTTCTTCGCATTCTCAGAAATACCTATTTGTTCTTCAATAGAACGCATAAGCTTTTCGTCTGGATTTAATTCTTCTCCCGTCAATGGATCACGAAGCTTTGCCTTATTACAATAAGCTTCTACATTGTCTAAATAGTTATCCATAAGCGTCTTCGCTGATTCTTCATAAGAATATACAAATGCCTTCTGTACTTCTTTCTTAGCAAGTTCATCGTATTCTTTTCGAGCTGTAGAAATGAAATTTAGATAACGCTCTCGATCATCCTTTGAAATAGAAGCATGACTACTCAATCCATCCTTTAAGGAACGAAGAACGTCCAAAGCATTGATTGATGTCATTTCTTTCTTAATAATGGTAGAAGAAATACGGTTAATGACATAACGTGGGTCGATTCCACTCATACCTTCATCATGATGTTCACTCTTCAGTTCTTCCACATCAACATCACTAAAGCCTTCTACTGTTTCCCCATCATATAAGCGCATCTTCTTCAGTAAATCCACATTGTTTTTAGTAGAATCTTTTAATCTTGTTAAAATCGTGAACATCGCTGCCACCTTTAATGTGTGAGGGGCAATGTGAACATCTTTAATGTCACTTTGACGAATCATTTTTTCATAGATGCGTTCTTCCTGGGAGACTTTTAGGTTATATGGAACTGGCATTACAATCATCCGCGAGTGGAGTGCCTCATTTTTCTTATTTGAAATGAAGGAACGATACTCCGATTCGTTTGTATGCGCAATGATCATTTCATCAGCAGAAATTAACGCAAACCTTCCTGCTTTAAAATTTCCTTCCTGTGTTAGGGAAAGCAAATGCCATAGGAACTTCTCATCACACTTCAGCATTTCTTGAAACTCCATGATACCTCGATTTGCTTTATTTAATTCCCCATCGAATCGATAAGCACGAGGGTCAGATTCTGATCCATATTCAGCAATGGTAGAAAAGTCAATGGAACCTGTTAAATCCGCAATATCTTGAGATTTTGGATCTGATGGGCTGAACGTTCCTACCCCAACTCGCTTATCTTCAGAGAAGAAAATACGCTCTACTCTCATATCCTCAATACGTCCTCCATATTCCTTTTCCAGACGCATCATATTTAATGGAGAAAGATTGCCTTCAACACGGATGCCATAATCATCCGCAAAATCCTCACGCAGATGATGAGGTATGAGGTGCAAAGGATCCTCATGCATTGGACACCCTTTAATAGCATAGACCGCTCCTTCATCAGTATGAGAGAAGCGTTCCAATCCTCTCTTTAATAATGTAACTAAGGTTGATTTTCCTCCACTAACTGGCCCCATCAGTAATAAAATTCGTTTACGTACATCTAGTCGTTTAGCCGCCGGATGGAAGTACTCCTCTACCAATCGCTCCATCGCTTCTTCTAATCCAAAAATTTCATTATCAAAGAATTTGTAATTAAATTTCCCACTTTCCTCTTCAATCCCGGAGTGTTTAATCATATTGTAAACACGGGAGTGAGCTGATTGTGCAAGGTATGGACGTTCTTTAAGCATATCTAAATACTCTCCAAACGTACCTTCCCACTTTAAGCTTTCTTCTTCTTCCCTATAACTTTGAATTTTTTTTAAAATATCCACACACTAGACCTCCCCTGTCGGTGTTGGGAATTTACTGAATTAGTACAGTCTATGTCTGGTCTTTCTGAAAAATGAGTTCAAGGGTGATTAAGTTTGTATTATGTTAAATTTAAAGTGCAAAAAATTAGTCTACCGAACTCATATCTATTTCTCTAACAAACTCTCTCAACAAGAAGAATAACCTAGAAGCTTAGAATAAGATAAAGAAGAGATTTCGATTACAGATTATATGTTGGTTCAGACGTTATATATCTTCCAAGGTGAACATACCGACAATTATATAGAATGCAGAGCCAAACTTCATAAGAATAGCGCACTAGTTAAGTGCGCTATTTTATATGGACCTTGTAAATAAAAACACTATTCTTTTTACCAAGAACTTAACGACATGAAAAAATTATAGCTGTTTATACCATATATTCATATCTTCAATCCCCGTACCAATCATACTGTTTTGAACCATGCACCCACCATATGTAAAGCCTTGCTGGGCAGCAACAATATTCATCCCCATCGATGTTGCTCTTGTGTACGAAAACATTGTCCCAATACCTAACTCCTTCATGCGCTTTTCTAAAAAAGGATACTGATAAGATAACAATCCTTTTCCTCTCTGACTCGGCAGTGTAGCACAATCAGTAAATTCGGCAGCATTGAAATCAGTGAATATATCAGCTGAACAAGCACTTACAAGCTCATCCTCACTGTAAATCAATGAAAAACAGACGTCACTTTTCATCATTTCGATAATATAGTTGGGATCATCAATTGGTGTAGGATATTTATCGAAAACAGACCGATATAAAGTAGCCATGTCCTCGGCATGCTCTTCTTTTGCCCAAATCATTGTATATCCTTCTTCAAGATTAACTTTCCCGGTTGGCTTGTTAAGAGTTAATTGTTTAACTCTGGAAATAACATTATCAGGGTCTGCTTGATTCCTGATTGGATCAACATAAAATGAATAAATCTTGGCGTCTTCTCCATTAAGAAAGCCTTTGATTTCCCCTTCAAAATGAGACCCGAATCTTTGAACTCTGCTTTCCTCTTCTGTATTGGATCTAGTATAAAAAATGATTTTATCGCAGGCCACTTTCTTTGCGACTGTCTTCAATTCTTCCAAGTATTGCTCATCCATTTCCTCAGGCAGCTGGTACACTTTAATACGTTTGTTGATTGGCTCAACATCAAAATACTTCCTTTCCAGAATGGCACTTGCAGAATGAAAATTGTTCGATCCCATAGATGTTTCTCTCCTTTTTATTGTCTTACCATAGTATGGTTCACCAGTTACCACTTCAGTTAGCCGGAATATCTATGTACTAATTTCTAGGTGCAGACGGAAAACCCTGCCTCCTGCCAATACTAGACAATAGTAGACAATATTCATCTATTCCTGTCGAATAGACGTAAGCTTATGTATAATCTGTTTTTTACCTAGACAAAGAATAAAAGCACAACAGCCTTGCTAGCGACGTACAAACTGCTGCCCACAAGACGTCGGTTGGTTTGATGTTGCTGCGTGACGCAGCGAATTTAATTGAACTTCCCCTGAATCCATATGAGATAAAGAAAACACGAAGAACGAAGTGATTCGATGTTGACTAATTGTAAGGAGGCTCAGAAAGTTTGTTAGTCGTTGGGCGCTAGAGCTGAACGTGGCCCCTATACATATTAAGTTATACACAAGCCAACATTTTAAAAGTACGCTATACACCAAAAAAAAAGAACTGACACTAGCATCAAAAGCTGCGTCAGTTCTTTTTTTTCAATACTTGTAGAATTTTTTCAAAGGATTGTGATACTTGCTCCACTTCTTCTTCATTCAAGCTTTCCGCAAATAAATTGTACACATGCGTTTCATAACGCTTTAAATCTTTTGCGTAATCCTTCCCTTTTGGGCCTAATTCTAAATGCTGAACTCGTTTATCATCCGGATCTACAGCTTTTTTTACAAAGTCTCCGTCTTCTAGTTTGGTCACCATTTGGCTTACTGCGCTTTTGGAAATATTCATTTCCTCAGAAAGCTGAGTGGTTGTAGGATGTTTTATTCGAATAATCGTCGTTAACAATGCCTCTAGAGTAGAAGAAATTCCATATTCTTTAAAACGATCTTCCTCTTCTGCTAAATTCATCCACAAACGTTCAAAACGATTATAAAGTGTAACAACCTTATCGTTTGATGTCATGATTTTTTCCTCAAATCTATATTAGTGGGCAACTCTTGCCATATTCAGTACGAGAACGCCACCTATAATTAAAAGTATGCCTGCTACCATCATACCATTTATTTGCTCTTTGAAAAGAATAGCGCCAACACCTACAGTGAGCGCTGTTCCCCCACCAGCCCATAAGGCGTAAGCAAGATTTAGCGGGAGGTATTGAAGAGTGAGTTGCAAAAAATAAAGAGCTGTCATAAATCCAGCAATTACACCTACATTCCCCCAAATTTTTGGAATTCCTTGCATAGTGGAGAGTTTCAGCATTGTGCTACCTACAACTTCACTGAACATTGCAGCTAAAAGAAAAATGTATCCCATGACACACTCACCCCTCTATATAGTTTAGTTAAGTTAACTAAACTATATTATATTCACCTTTTAAAAAGAAGTCAAATGAATTATTGTAACTGTACATGTAGTACATTAGATATATCCCTCTCTTCCTATAGCGAAAACCTCAAAAAACTGTTATTCCATTAAAAGTTTTGCTATAATTGGATATAATAAATGGTAAGAATATAAAGATTAACACGCATACATAAGGAGGCAGAACCTTGAAATTAGTATTAGTACTAGGCGTAATTGTTACGTTTATTGTTTCTATGTACACTGCAGGATATGATGCTAAATAAAACGAATAAATAAAAAGGGAGCATGGGTGATTGTACATGCTCCCTTTTTATTTGAATGACCTTAACACGAAGAGCGATAGCACTCCGATGTTGACTTATCGTAAGGAGGTACAGGACGTTTGCTGGGTGCTGGTGCTAGACATGTAAGAACCAAAAGCTATACTTTCTTTTCCGTTCAAAAAAGACCATAGCATGTTAGCTATGGTCTTACTTTAACCCTGGGAAGCCTTGTTGGCGCAATACTTCATAGATCAAGATAGCCGCCGTATTGGATAAGTTTAATGAACGTACTTTATCGTTCATATGAATACGCAAACAACGGTCTTCCTTTCCTTCTAATAAGGAAGTTGGAATGCCGTCTGTTTCTCTTCCAAACACGAAAAACAGCTCATCCTCTGGATCACTGTAATCAAAGTCTGTCCAATATCCAGTTCCAAAGTTCTCGATATAAAAGAAACTTCCTTGCGAATATGCTTCATACAGCTCCTCTAATGAATCATAGTATCGAATTGAAACGTCGTGCCAATAATCCAAACCAGCACGGCGAAGCATTTTATCATCTGTTGAAAACCCTAACGGTCGAATAAGATGAAGAACTGTATTGGTTGCCAGGCAAGTTCTTGCAATATTTCCTGTGTTTGCAGGGATTTCTGGTTGATATAACACTATATGAAGTGCCATGTTGTTCACCTCGTGTCTCACAATTTAACCTGTGTATTATATCATATTTTACTCCCCTATTCGGAAAAATTTATACTTAATTTGAGGGGTGTACGCTGTAGAGTCTTCATAATCCCAATATCGATGGTAACTGTTATAGGTATGAGCATTGACTAGTGGCTCACCGAATGCATCTTTTTCCACCACTATGGTATTGTGATTCCAGCGACCATCTCCTTCAAAATCGTAGCAAATAATATCCCCAGGTATTAGATCACGAGCTTGATTGACTTCCTTGCCTTTCAATCCTTTACTAGATCCACTTAAATACCAACGTAATGAGTTCGCAACCGTCCAACTATAGCTCCAAGAACTACCATTATACCACCAGCCCTTTGACCGGTTTGCCATGCCCCACATTGGAGCACCTCCAGCCCGTAAGCATTGTGAGATAAAGTTCGTGCAATCATTCTCGAAATGCTTATATTGAGGGTTATAGCTATTCCACCACCGATTTGCATATTGTACTGCTTTTTGCCGATCATAGCTGAAGCGTACCTCACGAACATCAGAACCGTGACTATCATGAAACTCTAATCCAGGAGATTCTTTTTTGATAGGATCCTTAATCTCCAGAGATCGATCTTCCACTATAGTACTCCCTTTAAATATAGCTCGATGTTGCTCTTGCCCTTCCTCTATGTAAAAATGTTTCCCTTGCTTAATAAAGAAGGTAACATACAATTGGTAGTCAACATGATGTTCTAGAGAGGAAATCATAGTTGAACGATAGGGCACTCCTTCCGCTGTTATACGCACAACTTTTGCACCTCGACGTTCGTGTAACAACCGTTTCTTCGATAACCAAGACCGATCATCTCTACTCCCATCTGAACGAAGGACCTCTTCCCAATATGCTTGTATTTTGTCCACTACCGCCATAACCACTCCCCCTTCCTGTACATGTTTATGAGGAAAGGGGAAGGATTATTCGTTTCACTATCAGAGTGAGCCTATACTCATTATTATTCCCATTTGATCAACGAGGAATCAAATTCAGAAAGGAAGCGTGATGGTGTTGCGTTTACTTCTACTTTTTCCCCTTCTTCATTTTTCTCTTGCTTTTTCTTAGGATAACTCAAGTAAAGACGCTCTTTTGCGCGTGTGAACGCAACGTAGCAAATACGCCGCTCTTCCTCCATCGCGAAGGAACTATATGCATATGGAGAAGGGAATCCTTCTTCCTTCATGCCAACTACAAATACAACGGGAAACTCTAGTCCTTTTGAGGCGTGAACTGTTAATAATTGGACACGATCAAAATCTTCATCTTTCGTAAGCGTGGCATCTACGTCCGTACGCTTTAACCTATCTATAAAATAGTGAAGTGTCATCTCCTCATCTTGAGCCTCAAATTCACTAGCGAGTTCTACTAATTTATCAAGATGGATTTGCTTTTCACGTCGCTGACCATCCTCTAATTGATCCAACATCTCGTTGTACCCCGTAATCTTAAGGCACGCTTTTAACCAACGAGCAACTCCAACTTTTCCTATTCCACTTTGAAGCCTTTGGGCAACCTCTCCAAACTCCTTAGCTCGTTCTAACGACTTCCCTTTCACCCCAGGAAGGTTCCCATTTACAAGCAAGGAAATATAGTCTATGTTCTCTGTTTTTGCCTCTACAATTCGATCAACAGAAGCCTTACCTATTCCTCGTTTTGGAGTGTTGATGATTCTTCTTAGCGCAAATGTATCATGTGGATTTACAACAAAGGATGCATATGCCATTATATCTTTGATTTCTTCACGCTCAAAAAAGCTTCCCTCTTTCACCACGGTGAAGGGGATGTCCTCTTCAGGGAACATAACTTCAAATAGACTTCCATCCGCATGACTTCTGTAAAAAATCGCAATATCCCGATACTGATATCCCTTTTCATGTATAAGTCTTTTAATTTCTGTAGAAACCCAAGTAGCTTCGGCTTGTATCGTATCCGCCTTGTATCCTGTAATCAATTCTCCTTCCTGTTGATTGGTAGTAAGGGTCTTCTCCCTCTGATCCTCATTATGGGAGATAAGTTGGTTTGCCGCTTCTAGAATCACAGGTGTTGATCGATAATTTTCCTCTAACCGTACCGTAAAAGCATCTTGGTAATGGTTATCAAAATCTAAAATATTCCTCATATCACTTCCACGGAAAGCATATATAGACTGGAAATCATCTCCCACGATAGCTAGATTTCTAGTGTGGTTTGATAGCATTTGTGCCAAGACATATTGTGCTCGATTCGTGTCTTGAAACTCATCAATCATAAAATAACGGAACCTACTTTGAAGTTTATGTAATACCTCATCACCTGAAACCAGATAGTCGACACTTTTTAACAAAATATCGTCAAGGTCCATTTGATTATGTTGATTCAACAGTCGCTGATACGTTTGATAAATAGAACGGAATAATTCAAGTCTATCTTTCGTGCCAATATGTTGGCGAATTAGATCTTTCACGCTGTCGCTATCAATATACTCCTTCAAATACAGGCCATCATATAAATAGGAAGGCAGTACAAGTTCACTTTTAAATAAGGAAATGAGTGATAGTAATTTCGCTGGTCTTACAAACTCCTTATTGTCTTCTTTTATGTCCATTTCTTCTGTAATCTTTTTCAATACCTGTCTCGACCCTGCAGGATGTAACGTGACAAGGGAAGAATCGACTTCACCAACAATATGAAGACCGAGGCGGTGGAAAGTAGAAATCCAAACATTACTAGCCGATTCTTCACCTATTTGCTTGGCAACTTGCTGCTCAAGCCCACGGACAGCTTTATTTGTAAATGTAAGCATCATAATTTGTTTAGGATCAATCCCTGCCCCCACCATATTCTTCGTTCGGTAAGAAAGAACCGTTGTCTTACCACTACCTGCACCTGCAATAATGAGCATCGGTCCATCTATATAGTTGGCCGCTTCTGCTTGTTCAGCGTTTAATTGCATAACCTCAGTTCCCCTTTCTATTTGCTCCTGTATAGATATATCACCATTATAGACATTAAGTGCATCTTATTTCCTGGATTTAATTGTATTTTTGGTGCAATTTTCTTATATATAAGGAACTCCAGGGCTTTTCCCATATTGGAGCGACTCTCTACAAGATGACCTCGATGATTCTAAAAGTATAACAAAAAATAAGCACTCCATACTGTGCTCGGAGTGCTCATTCGTTCAATTCTTGTATTATTTATGATGAGATAGCTATAGCATGCTCATGTTGTAATAGATGTTCTTTCTTTTCTAAGCCACCGGCGTAGCCAACCAGAGCACCATTACTCCCAATAACGCGATGACATGGAAATACGATAGATAGTGGGTTTTTATTAATGGCGCCGCCAACAGCTCTTATTGCCTTTGGTGCCTGGATAGCTAAAGATATATCTTTATAGGATCGCGTTTCGCCATATGGGATTTCAGCTAAAGCCTTCCAGACTGTTTGCTGAAATGGAGTTCCATATAAATCAAAAGGTACATCAAACGTCTTTCGGTCTTCAGAGAAATATTCGTTTAGTTGTTGTTTTATTACTTGATGTTTCTCTTCATTTTGAATCCATTCAGACTTGAGGAAGTATTTTCGTGACCAGCTGGTGAGCTTAGGTTCTGTATCTCGTAGATTCCCAAAATCAATTCGACATAGCCCTTTTTCTGTTGAAATAAGAGTTAGTGGCCCTAGTGGGCTATCCATTTCATCATAGTAAAGAAAGGAACGCTTTGTCATAATTACCCCTTCTTATTAAAAGATTTTTTGAATATTGTACATGGTATTCACTTAGATAAAAGTTGTTTCGGACGTTTATCAATAAATATCTTTAACGTGATTACCTCACAAGCTAATCATACAAAAAATCCCTATTTATTTAAAGGGTGAAAATAACGTAAGCCTTTTTCCATTTCTTCTAAAACCTCTTCATCTTCTTCCTTATCTCTTGCAAGAAGAATTTCATCGTGTGAGGATGGCACCCCTATTTTACCTAATGCCCAGGCGGCAGTTCCACGAATTACAGGACGAGGGTCTTGATTCATGACACGAACTAACTCCTCAACAGCGTTTTCATCCTTATAATGAGCAAGAGCTAATATAGCATTCCGTTGTAACGGTTTTTTCCCTCGCCATGAACCTGATATATGCCCAAACGTTTCTTTGAATTCACGGTTGGAAATAGATAACAGTGGTTTTAGTTTAGGTTTTACTACTTCTGGATCTGGCTCCAACTCTTCATGCAAGTGAAAATCTTTCTTTTTATTTTTCGGACAAACTGTTTGGCACGTATCACATCCATAGATGCGATTCCCAATGACACCCCGATATTCATCAGGGAGAAACCCTTTTGTCTGTGTCAGAAATGCAATACATTTTTGGGCATTAAGCTGATTCCCTTGAACAAGCGCCCCAGTCGGACATGCATCCACGCATATATTACAATCTCCACAACTATCATCGACAGGATCATCAGGAGGGAAAGGTATATTGGTAATCATTTCACCTAAATACACATAGGAACCATACTCAGGTGTAATAAGATTGGTATTCTTACCAGTAAAGCCAATACCAGCTCTCTCGGCAACAGCCCGGTCAGATAACTCTCCGGTATCTACCATCGACCTCCACGTAAAGCCTGGATATTTTTCCTTTAAATATGCTGCTAACTTTTCTAGTCGGTCATTTAAAACATCATGATAGTCCTGGCCCCAAGATGCCCTACAAAAGATTCCACGCCTTTCCTCTTTTGTACTTCGAGGAGCATTTTTTAGTTTAGATGGATAGGCCAATGCAATTGATATAATCGATTTCGCCTCTGTTACGTGCCGTTTAGGTTCTGTTCGTTCTTCTAAGGAACCTTTTTCAAATCCAGATTGATAGCCCAGCTCTTGTTGTGTCCGTAATCGTTCTTTTAATTCTGTGAATACATCTGGGGAGGCAATACCAATTTTATCAATCCCGATTTCTTTACTGTATGCAATCATATCTTCTTTAAAAGCGTGAATGTCCATCCCTTTTCCCTCCTTTCCTATTATTATTTAGTTCTCGTATTTAGATATGGGTTACCTTGGCTATACGTAGTCGATTTAAAGTTGCAGCAACCTCGTGTCTACGTGGTCTTGCCAAATCCCCAGGATGTTGGTCTGGAAATGGAGTAAAGGAAGATAGTCCTTTTTCATCCATTTGATGTTCAATTTCGTCGAGTAACTCATTAAGACTACGCTGCTTCTTAAGCCAGCCTTTTTGCTCAAGATGAAGTAGTACTTCAGCAATCATGCTTGTTTGAGAGGTATCTACAAGTTGCTCCACGTAGTGTAATGATACATCGGTTCCTCCCATTAAAATATGGGTCCTACCTTTTGCCTGAATCTTAGATTTCTTTCCTTTTTTACTATTGATGCTTTGGGGAAGAAAATAACGTTTCGGAATGTCACCAAAATGATCTCCACTTTCCTTTTCACGATGGAATGGATGTTGCTCAGCAATTTTCTTCGCTTTTTTCGTAACATTATAAGGTAGATACTGATCAAGCATAATCACATCATCAGCAGCATCAAAATAATCACCAGAACCTCCCATTACAAGAATAGTGGAAACATCTAATTCATCTCTCATTTGTTTAATTTTATCAATGAACGGAGTAATTGGTTCTTTCTCTTTGACAACAAGTTCCTGCATACGCTCATCACGAATCATAAAATTGGTAGCACTTGTATCTTCATCAATAAGGATTGTCGATGCACCTGCTTCAATAGACTCCATAACGTTTGCAGCTTGCGAGGTACTTCCACTGGCGTTTTCTGTGGAGAACTGAATCGTGTCCTCACCATGTGGTAAGTCATTGATAAATGGAGAAATATTTACACTTGCAACAGAACGTCCATCTTCTGCGCGAACTTTTACGGCATTAGGATCAGTAATGACATATTCGCGACCGTCTCCTTTAATATGAGGATACACCCCACGCTCCATTGCTTTCAATAGGGTACTTTTTCCGTGATATCCTCCCCCAACAATAAGAACGATTCCTTTTTTCAACGCCATCCCGGTTACTGGCTGATCCGAATGTGGGATATCAATCGACACTCGATTCGCTTCAGGACTTTCAAATGGTACGGCCTTTTTCATTGGTTTGTTACTAATCCCACTTTCACGAGGAAGAATTGCCCCATCTGCTACGAATGAAATCCAACCTTCTTCTTTCATCTTAGTGCGAATCGCATCGTGTTGATCAGCAAGTTCACATGCTTGATCAAACGCTTCATCTTTAATGGAAAAGACAGATTGATTCATTATGTTTGGAAGAGCTGTCAGAAGAAGCTTTTCTGCTTCTTTACCATTGATACGTCGCCCATTTGCGGGTAATCCAATGGATAAACAGATAACTAGCTCTTGATCTGATATAGAGACGGCAGTTCTGTCTAAAATCTCTTGTCCTGGTGCATCAATGGCTACCATGCCACTTTTTCCAGTACCTTTAATGAAGGTATTATCTTTATGAATAGCCTTAGCGACTTCTCTCGCAAGGATGTCTTCTGAATAAATACGTCTTGATTTCGTTTCTTTCCATTTCGGTTCTATTGGTTTTGATTGGTTTGGGACGATGATGCGAATTTTTGATGGAGCCGCAAATGGGTCCCCTTGAACATAATCTAGGACGAGGTCATAACCATTGAAAGAATACCGACTTTGAATATCCTTGTAGGCTTTATAACTCTTTCCATCGATTTGCTTTAATTTCTGCTGTAAGTCTTTCATCCAATCACACCTTTCTTACGGATTTAATAATATTTGTTAACGAACGTTTACTTTATTTTACATTGTAACCTTTTTTGGACATATAAAAAACGCAATGCTTCGTTTCCACACCTCTAAACGAAACACTGCGTTGGCAACATATTTATGGAGCGGGTGATGGGAATCGAACCCACGACATCAGCTTGGAAGGCTGAGGTTTTACCACTAAACTACACCCGCAAGTAATAATACCAGTACTCAGTTAACTTATTCTATTCATGAATGAAGAAGTATGTCCTTCAATTTCAATGACAAATTCAATATTAACAAAGGCTTAACATTTGTTCAATAGAAAATTAAATTTTTTGTCGAAAGAACTCGAATTTTTTAGCCGGGAATCTATCCAATTCGTCACTTTTGCTCGTATGCAGCGTTCTCAGTAGTCCATTATAGATTAGAAGTGTGATAGGTTTTTCACATAGTTTATCCGAGTTTTTTTCATTATAAACAATTTTTTTAGAAATGTTCTATCTTTTTTTTAGTTGACATATGTTAGACTTATCTATATATTTTGCATAAGGGAAACTTTTATTGTTCACGTAAATTTTTTAAGAAACAGGCACAACTCTTATGCTATTACATATATTTTTATAATCACAAGCATTTAAAAATTTTTCTAATCATTTTTGCGCAAAGGCAACAAATTTAACATATACAAAAGGAGATGGAAATATGAAAAAAGCATTCTTATTAATGATGATAGTACCATTATTAGTGTTAGCAGCTTGTAGCACTGGAAATGGGGAAACCGCTGATGCCGGTAACAACGACGAAAAAATACAAGTAGCCACGACCATCGCCCAAATTGGTGATGTCGCAAAAAACATAGGTGGAGATCATGTTGAAGTTACGAGTCTTATGGGACCAGGAACCGATCCGCACTTATATAAAGCCGTTCAAAGTGACATAAAAACACTTAGTAATGCGGATATCATTTTTTATAACGGATTACATCTTGAAGGCCAAATGAATGAGATATTTGAAAAAATGCGTAGTGAAAAACCGACGTACGCTGTTGCTGAAAATATTCCTGAAGAAAAGTTAGCTGCTGATCCAACTAACCCTGAGATTTTCGATCCTCACGTATGGTTCGATATCAAGCTTTGGGAATATGCTGTAGAAGAAGTTAAAAATGGATTAGTAGAATTAGATCCCGATAACAAAGAAGATTATGAGAAAAACTTCAAGGAATACAAACAAAAGCTTGATGAGTTACAAGCTTATGCAAAAGACAAAGTTAGTGAAATACCTGAGGAAAGTCGCGTCCTTGTCACTGCCCATGATGCCTTCCATTACTTCGGGGAAGCTTATGGATTTGAAGTTATGGGACTTCAGGGATTAAGCACCGAGTCAGAGTATGGATTAAATGATGTGAAAAGACTTGTAGATACACTTGTTGAACGTAATATTAAAGCAGTATTTGTCGAAAGTAGTGTGTCAGAACGGTCTATTAATGCGGTGGTAGAGGGAGCGCAAGAACGAGGCCATAACGTTGAAATTGGCGGGGAACTTTACTCCGATGCCATGGGAGCTGAAGACACAGAAGCTGGAACGTACATTGGAATGTTTCGACACAACATTAACACTATTGTTGATTCACTAAAGTAAGAGAAAGGGGAATGATACGATGAATGCACTGCAAATTGAAAACCTGGCTGTTACGTACGAAAAACAACCAGTACTCGAAGGAGTTAACTTTAATATACCTGAAGGGACACTAACAGGGATTATAGGACCAAACGGAGCAGGAAAGTCTACCTTAATCAAAGCGATTCTTCACTTAATACCACGGCTTTCAGGTGAAGTAACGGTATATGGGAAGCCATATAAAAAACAGCGTAGTTTAATAGGATATGTTCCTCAGCGAAGTGAAGTCGATTGGGATTTCCCTACGAATGCACTGGATGTTGTCTTAATGGGACGCTATGGTCACATAGGTTGGATCAAACGCCCTGGAAAAAAAGAGGTCAATTTTGCGTATGAATGCTTAGAAAAAGTAGGAATGAGAGATTTTGCACATCGACAAATTAGTCAATTATCCGGTGGTCAACAACAACGGGTATTCCTTGCCCGCGCTCTAGCCCAAGACTCCCAAATTTACTTTATGGATGAACCATTCGCTGGAGTAGATGCAGCAACAGAAAAAGCAATTATGAAACTACTACAAGAATGGAAAGAGCAAGGAAAAACCGTATTAGTTGTTCACCATGACCTTCAAACAGTAAAAGATTATTTTGACCACTGCTTGCTATTAAATAAAACACCAATTGAATGTGGGCCAACGGAGAACGTGTTCACATTAGATAATTTAGAAAAAACATATGGAGGAGCTATTTCCTTTCTTGGTAATGGTCCGGCACTTGTGCAGGAGGGGTGATCCTAATGGAAGATATGTTAGAACTTTTAACAAATGCAAATACCCAGTGGGTGATTCTAGGGGCAATGATTTTAGGATTTGCTAGTGGATTAATTGGTAGTTTTGTTTTGTTAAAGAGACAAAGCCTAATCGGCGATGCAATGGCACATGCGACTCTACCAGGCGTATGTCTGGCCTATCTCATATTTGGCGTTAAATCGATTCCTCTTTTCCTACTAGGAGCTGCATGTACTGGTTTATTGGCAACTTATTTTATTCAGGCTATCGTGAAACACTCACGTATCAAAACAGATGCATCGATTGGTGTTGTTCTATCTGTATTTTTCGGATTAGGGATTGTACTCCTTACGTACATCTCCAAAAATACTACCGGAGATAAGAGTGGCTTAGACGATTTCATATTTGGGCAGGCAGCTGCGATGGTAAAAGGCGATATTCAAGTCATTGCAGTCGGATCACTTCTTATCATTCTCGTCAGCTCTCTCTTCTTCAAGGAATTAAAAATCTCTATTTTTGACCCCTTATTCGCAAAAGGAATTGGGCTGCCTGTAGGATTGTTTAACGGTATATTGATGGGCCTTGTAGTTGGTATTGTTGTAGTTGGTATTCAAATGGTCGGTGTTGTATTAATTGCAGCATTATTGATTACTCCACCCCTGGCCGCTCGTTATTGGACAGATCAGTTAGGTCATATGAGTTTTTTATCAGGGGTGATTGGATCTATTTCAGGGGTAGTAGGCACATTGATAAGCACAACGGGAGAAGGACTTCCTACTGGTCCACTTATTGTCCTTTGTGCATCTACTATTTTCTTATTCTCTCTTCTACTTGGTACACGTAAAGGATTAATTGCAAAGGTGGTGAGGCAAGCATGAGTTATGATGCGTGGATTATACTGACAGGATGTCTCGTAGGGATTACATGTGGAATGACTGGAGCATTACTGATTCTCCGCAAAATGGCTATGCTAGCTGATGCCATTAGTCATACCGTTTTACTCGGAATTGTATTAGCATTTTTTGTTACACAGTCGTTAAACGGCTTACCGATGCTCATAGGAGCTGCATTTGTTGGCGTTCTTACAGCTGTCATGGTTCAAGCACTCGATTCAAGTGGTGTCCAATCTGATGCAGCAATTGGGGTCGTCTTCACCTCCCTTTTTGCATTAGGTGTCGTCTTGATTTCATTTGTTGGTGACAGTGTTCACCTGGATGTGAATCACGCCTTAATGGGTGAAATCGCATTTATTCCATGGGATTCTCTAATGATCAATGGAGTCTCATATGGACCGACAGCGGTATGGATGTTAGGTGGTGTCTTCCTCCTAAATCTCTTGCTCATACTAATATTCTATAAAGAGATCAAAATAAGCACATTCGATTCAGCGATGGCTATCTCTATCGGCGTACCAGTAGTCTTCATACATTACATGTTAATGACCATGGTTTCTTTCTCGACTGTGGCTTCTTTTGACAGTGTTGGCGCAATTCTTGTTGTTGCCATGCTGATTGTACCTGGAGCTACTGCATACCTGATAACAGATCGCTTCGGCATGATGATCATTCTGAGTGCTATCATTGGGGCTGCTTCCTCTTTACTTGGTTACGGCATGTCAATTGTATTTGATGTATCGATTTCAGGTGCAATGGCCGTTTCAACAGGGATACTATTCACGGCAGCTTTCATGCTTAGCCCTAAACACGGAATGATTGCAAAATGGCTCAGACGTAAACAAATGCAACAAGAGCAACAACAAAAAGCCAGTGTTTAAACGACAAGAGACACTAACAATCCTCGCTATATGTTATAGCGAGGATTGTTTTTTGCTAGTTGTATTATTGCTGATAGTAACCCTTTGTTATTTTGTTATGCTTCTCTTCATCATCCCACCGCACAATGATACTTGAGATTGGATCTTGAAAAATACCAAGAGGTAATTCTTCATTCGAATCTAACTCAAAATCCTCCTGGTCTGGAAGATCAAAGTGAGAAGAGCCCATAACTACTGCGCGAACGTTTACTGCTTTACCAGTTCCCTCATTTTTCACAAATGCATACCAGCGGTGACCACGATCATAAAAATAAGTAGTCACACATGCCGATGCACTTGATTCCTCATGGATGGAAACCTTTTTCTTGATGTAAGGGAGGATATAACTGGCAAGCAATAAGATGGTCAGTACAAGAAACATTAGTCCATTTACAGTCAAAATCCATTCCAAAACACCACCCCTTTATACCTTTAATATTCTATATCAAGTAAAACGTATAAATAAAGGGATTGGCAAGCCCAAAATGTTTATGGCATTCTAATAATGTAAGGATTGGCATTTAATTTATGCCGGCCCCCGCGGGGGCCGGCATAAATTAAAAAAGTCACTTGCCAACCCCTCATAATAACTTTAAACTCCTCGTTGGACCAA